>CALFMR010000368.1 GCA_937880585.1 uncultured Acidobacteriota bacterium | reverse complement strand
TGGTGCGGAAGGGGGGATTCGAACCCCCACGGTATTGCTACCGCCAGCCCCTCAAGCTGGTGCGTCTGCCAGTTCCGCCACTTCCGCGTGGGGAGATGTTCGGCCGAACCGAACTCCGTATTGTAGCCTGTCCGCCAAACATCTTTCCAGCGTCCGCGCCTGTCGATCGAGCGTCGTCAACGGGCCGGCCGCGCTCGCCCGCGCGCTACAATGCCGCGATGACGCCTGACGACATTCGTGCGTTCGTGAACCGCGACTGGGACGCGGTCGCGGCGTCGAAAACGGCATATTGGGCCGAGCGCTTCCGGCGCGATGGCTGGCAGCCGGCCTGGCAGGCCTCCGAGGCCCTGCGCGCGGAAATGCGTCGCGTGCGGCCCGACTACCCGAATGAGCGGGAACGCGCTCTCGATTTCGCGGCCCATCTCGTATTGCGAGATCGGCTGGATCGTGCTGCCGATGCGTTCTCCCGTCGCTGAACTCCTGAGCGATCTCGCCGCCGGCCTCAATGGCTTAGGCCTTCCTTGGTACCTCTTCGGCGCGCAGGCCGCGATGCTGTACGGCGTCGCGCGGCTCACGGCCGACGTCGATGTGACGGTTCGTCTCCCGGATAAAACAGCCAACCAGGCGCTGGTCGCGGGCCTTCAGCCGCATGGCTTCGAAGTCCGCGTGTACGACGTGGGCTTTGTCGAGCGCACGCGCGTGGTCCCCATGGTTCATACGGTCACGTCGCTGCCGCTGGATGTCGTGTTGGCGGGACCGGGGATCGAGGATCGTTTTTTCGCGCGCGTCCTGACTCGATCAGTCGAAGGTGTCACCGTTCCGGTGGCTTCGGCCGAGGACGTTGTTGTGATGAAGACGCTGGCCGGCCGTCCCAAAGACATCGAAGATGTGGTGGCGATTGCCGCCTCGCAAGCGTCACGTCTCGACGTCGACTACGTCCGCGAGATGCTGCACGACCTGGAAGCTGCGCTGTCGCAGAGCGACCTCGTGCCAGCATTCGAACAGGCGCTGGCGAGGTCACGTCGTGAGGGCGCATCACGCTAGGGCAGGACCCCGCGCCGATCGCGCGGGGCCATTGCGAATGCTTGTCGAGAGCGGGCGCGTAGCGACGCGGTCCGCGGTCCGTGATGAAATCGCTGCGATCGCTATTTCCCCGCGGGTGCAGGCGTGTTCGTGCTGCCGGCCGGGGCCGAGCTTTGAGGTGCCGGCGTCACCGGCGTCGACGTGCTGCCCGATCCGCTCGTGCCGTTGGCGGGAGTGGCGGGTGTCGTGCCGTTGGCCGGAGCCGTGCCGTTGTTCTGAGCCGGCAGCGCAGGCATCGGCAGGGCCGGCGCTGTCTGCTGCGACGCGGGGGCGGCGCCGCCGACGCCGCTCACGACCGACCCGCCGCCCGTGCGTCCCATGATCGTCAGGATGAACGCCCCGAGCAGGAACAGCGTTCCCAGCACCGTCGTCGCGCGCGTCAGCACCGTCGCGCCCGATCGCGCGCCGAACGCCGTCTGGCTGCTCGATCCACCGAATGCGGCTGCGATGTCGCCGCCCTGGCCCTGCTGCAAGAGCACCACGACGAGCAGCAGGATGCAGACGATGATGAAGAGGACGAGGAGGACGTCGTACAACATGAGCTCACCAGTATACGAAGGCGCCGGGTAAAGGGCAAAAGGGCCGTCGGCCCGACGGTCCCCGGTCCCGGACGGCTTACTTGGGCCGCGCCGCGAGGCCGCCCGTCACGATCTTGAAGAAGCTGGCCACGTCCAGGCTGGCTCCGCCCACGAGCGCGCCATCGACATCCGGCAGGGCCGTGAGCGCCGCGACGTTGTCCGGCTTGACCGACCCGCCGTACAGGATGCGGCACTGATCCGCGGTCTCGCGCCCGAACCACTCGCCGAGCCGTGTGCGGATGTGATGGTGCGCGTCTGCGGCCTCGGCTGGCGTCGCGTTCTTGCCCGTGCCAATCGCCCACACCGGCTCATACGCGACGATGAGCGCCGCGACCTCCGCGGGCGCCAGTCCCGCGAACCCGTCGCGGATCTGCCGGTCGAGCACGTCGTCGGTCTTCCCGGCCTCGCGTTCCTCGAGCGTCTCGCCGATGCACGCGATCGGCACGAGCTCGGCGCTGATGGCCGCGCGCAGCTTGCGGCTCACGGCCTGGTCCGTGTCGCCGAACAGCCGCCGCCGCTCCGAGTGGCCGACGATGACGTAGCCGGCGCCGGCCTCCTTGATCATCGCCGCGCTCACCTCACCGGTGAACGCGCCTTCGCGCTCGAAGTACACGTTCTGCGCCGCCACGCCGACACCGGTATTGCGCGCCGCTTCCGCCGCGGTCACGAGCGACGGAAACGGCGGCGCCACGACTACCTCGACTTCACCGCCATCGAGCGTCTTGACGAGCACGCCGAGCTCGCGCATGTAGGCCAGCGTCTCGTGCGTGGTCTTGAACATCTTCCAGTTGGCGGCAAGCACGGGCACTCGGGTCATAGGTGCATTCTCAGCAAACTTCGAACGTCGAACTTCGAACTGACTTCTGCCTTCTGGCTTCGAACTTCTGACGTGCCTTACTTGTCCAACGCCGCCACGCCCGGCAGCGTGCGGCCGCCGAGGAATTCGAGCGACGCGCCGCCGCCCGTCGAGATGTGCGTCATCTCTTCGGCCACGCCGGCTTTCGTCACGGCCGCGACCGAGTCGCCGCCGCCGATGATCGTCGTGCCGTGCACGTTCGCCACCGCGCGTGCGATGCCCATCGTGCCCTTGGCGAACGCGTCCATCTCGAACACACCCATCGGCCCATTCCACACGACGGTCTTCGCCCGGCCGATGATGTCCGCGTCGCGCGCGACGGTCTTCGGTCCGATGTCGAGCCCCATACGATCGCCGATGCGCGCGTCGCCGACGTCGAGCGTCTCGGTCGGCGCCTTCGGGTCGAGCTTCGGTGCGACGACGTGATCGACCGGCAGCTCGAAGGTGATGCCGCGCGCCTTCGCCCGTTCCTGCAGTTCGCGCGCCTTGTCGACCAGGTCGTCCTCGACGAGCGACCGGCCGACCGGCTGTCCCTGCGCCTTGAAGAACGTGTAGGCCATGGCGCCGCCGATGATGAGCGCGTCGACCTTGTCGAGCAGGTTCTCGATCACCTCGAGCTTGTCGGAGACCTTCGCGCCGCCGAGAATCGCGACGAACGGGCGATCCGGATCGTGCAGCGCCTTGCCGAGATACTCGACTTCGGCCGCCATGAGGAAGCCGGCCGCCGACTCCTTCACGTGGTGCACGATGCCCTCGGTCGACGCGTGCGCGCGATGCGCGGATCCGAACGCGTCGTTCACGTACACGTCCGCGAGGCTCGCGAGCGCCTGCGCGAAGGCTGGATCGTTCGCTTCTTCCTCGGGATGGAAGCGCAGGTTCTCGAGCAGGATCACGCCGCCGGGATTCGCGGCGACCGTCGCCTCGGCCTCCGGCCCGATGCAATCGGGCGCGAAGGCCACGGGCCGGCCGAGCAGCGTGGCGAGGTGCTCGGCGATCGGCTTGAGGCTGAACTCGGGCTTCGGCTTGCCCTTCGGGCGGCCGAGGTGAGACGCGAGAATGACCGTCGCGCCGTGCTGCAAGGCGTAGGTGATCGTCGGCAGCGCCGCGCGGATGCGCGTGTCGTCGGTGATCCGCCCGCCGTCGAGCGGCACGTTGAAGTCCACGCGGACGAAGACCCGCCGGCCCTCGAGGGCCAGGTCACGAATGCTCCGAAAGGCCACGACTAGAGCCCTCGCTTCGCCATGTAGAGGAGCAGGTCGACGCAGCGGTTCGAGTAGCCCCATTCGTTGTCGTACCAGCTGAGCACTTTCACGAAGTTGCCGCCCATCACCTTGGTGTACGGCGCGTCGATGATCGACGAATGCGGGTTGCCGCGGAAGTCGATTGACACGAGCGGTGCCGTGACGTACTCGAGGATGCCCTTGAGCGCGCCGTCGGCGGCCTTCTGGAACGCCGCGTTGACCTCTTCGGCCGTCGCGTTCTTCTCGAGGATCGCGCTCAGGTCGACGACCGACACGTTCGGCGTCGGCACGCGCACGCTGATGCCGTCGAGCTTGCCCTTGAGTGACGGCAGCACTTCACCGACCGCGGTCGCCGCGCCGGTCGTCGTCGGAATCATCGAGAGCGCGGCCGCGCGCGCACGACGCAGGTCCTTGTGCGGGAGATCGAGCAACTGTTGGTCGTTCGTGTACGAGTGGATGGTCGTCATCCAGCCGCGCTCGATGCCGAACGTCTCGTGCAGCACCTTGGCGGCCGGCGCGAGGCAGTTGGTCGTGCACGACGCGTTCGACACGACCTGGTGCTTGGCCGGGTCGTAGCTCTCGTGGTTCACGCCGAGCACGAAGGTGGCATCCGGCTTCTTGGCGGGCGCGGTGATGACGACGCGCTTGGCGCCGGCGGTAACGTGCTTGGCCGCGTCGTCGCGGTTCGTAAAGCGGCCGGTCGACTCGAACACGACATCGACGCCGAGGTCCTTCCAGGGCAGTTGGCCGGGATCCTTCTGGGCGAGCACGCGGAACTGGTCGCCGTCGACGGTAATCGTGTCGTTGGTCGCCTTGATGTCCGCCTTGAGATTGCCGAGGATCGAGTCGTACTTCAACAGGTGCGCGAGCGTCGCCGCGTCGGTCAGGTCGTTGACCGCGACGATGTCGATCTCGTCATGGGCCATGGCCGCGCGCATGATGTTCCGGCCGATCCGGCCGAAACCGTTGATGCCAACCTTGATAGCCATTCGAAAGGACTCCTTGTCAAACGGACGAAAGACGACGAAGCTTTAAATTCTATCAAGTTTTGCCGAACGGCTCGCGCGCGAGCGTCGCCGGCCGACCGGCCGGACCTTGTATCATCCTCCTGTCGTGCACCTGCTCTACACGTGCGCCATCGTCGTCCTGGCCGTCGGCCTGTCGCCCTGGTTCGTGTACCAGGCGATCCGTTATCGGAAGTACGTCGGCAGCCTGACGCAGCGGATGGGCTACCTGCCGGTGAGCTTCAACCTCGACGGCGACGAGTCGATCTGGATTCATGCGGTCTCGGTGGGCGAGGCGCTGACCGCGCGCGCGCTGATCGCGGACCTCAAGGCGCGCTATCCGGGCCTTCGCCTCTTTCTCTCGACGACGACGCTGACCGGACAGCAGGTGGCGCGGACGCGCATCCAGGGCGTCGACGCCGTCTTCTTCTTTCCGTTCGATCTGCCGCCGTTCGTCAACCGGACGCTGCGGCTCGTCCGGCCGCGGCTCTTCATCATGATGGAGACCGAGATCTGGCCGAACCTGCTGCGCGCCTGCCGCCGCCAGGGCGTGAAGACGATGCTCGTGAACGGACGGATCTCGTCGCGGTCGTATCCGCGCTACCGGCTCGGCCGCGGCTTCTTCCGCCGCGTGCTGGCCGACGTGGATCGCTTCTGTATGCAGAGCGACGAGTCGGCGCGGCGCGTCATCGACATCGGCGCGGATCCGGCGCGCGTCGACGTGACCGGCAGCCTGAAGTTCGATTCGCTCGACCTGCCGCCGGTCGTCGCGGGGCGCGGCGAGAGCCGCGTGCTGCGGTACTTCCGCGTGCCGGCTGGCCGGCCCGTCTTCATCGCGGCCAGCACGCTCAAAGGCGAGGAGGCGCCCGTGCTCGCCGCCTTTGCCGCTGTGCGCCGCGTGCATCCGAATGCGCTGCTCATCATCGCGCCGCGTAAGCCGGAGCGCTTCGCCGACGCGGAGGCGCTCGCGCGCGCCGAAGGGTTTCGCGTGATGCGACGCACGGAGCTCGCCGTCGACGCCGAGCCGCGTGCCGACGTCGTGATCCTCGACACGATCGGCGAGCTCGCGCACCTCTTTCCGGTTGCGCTCGTCGTGTTCGTCGGCGGCAGCCTCGTGGCGCAGGGCGGCCACAACATCCTCGAGCCCGCGGTCCACGGCAAACCGATCGTGTTCGGGCCGCACATGGAAAATTTCGCGGAGATCGCGGCGACGTTCCTGCAGCACCACGCGGCGCTGCAGGTGCAGCAGGCAAGCGAGCTCAGTCAGGTCGTGCCGCGCCTCATTGGCGATCCGGTCGAGCGCGCACGACTCGGCGCGGCCGCGCGCGCACTCGTCGAAGCGAATCGCGGCGCCAAGCGCCGCACACTCGCCGCCATTGCCGACGTGCTGCCGCCGCCCGGCGGCCGCGGCGTCGTGCGCCCCTTCCGGCGCGCCTAACGCAGGAGACGGATCTGGTCCGCGCGCCGGTCATCAGCGTCGGCAACCTGGCGATGGGCGGTCGCGGCAAGACGCCGGTCGTCGCCCACCTCGCCCGGCTGCTCGCCGCACG
>CALFMR010000367.1 GCA_937880585.1 uncultured Acidobacteriota bacterium | reverse complement strand
GGTCTCCGCCGCGTGGCCGGACGTGCTGTTCGCCGCCGGCATCCATCCGCATCGTGCCGGAGCCTACGCCGGTCGCGCCGCGGATGCGGCACGCGTGACAACGGAGGTCGTGCAGGCGACGAACGCGAAGGCCGTGGGGGAGATCGGCTTGGATTACTTCTACGACCACGCGCCGCGCGACGTGCAGCGCGCGGTCTTCGACGCGCAGCTCGAGGCCGCGTCGGCGCTCGGCCGGCCGGTCGTCATCCACGCGCGCGACGCCGCCGCCGATACGCTCGACGTCCTCGATGCGCACCCCGGCGTGCGCGCCGTGCTGCACTGCTTCACGGGCACGATCGACGAGGCGCGGGCCGCGCTCGAGCGCGGCCACTACGTGTCGATCTCCGGCATTGCGACTTTTCCCAAGGCGGAGGCGCTGCGCGACGTCGCGCGGTTCCTACCCGAGGATCGGATCCTCGTCGAAACCGACGCGCCCTTCCTCGCGCCGGTGCCGCACCGCGGATCCCGCAATGAACCGGCGCACGTCGTCGAAACGCTGCGGGTCGTCGCCGCCGCGCGCGGCGTCGACGCCGATGCGCTCGGCGCGGTCATTCGCACGAATTTCCTCCGGTTCCTCGGTCTGGCGGCCTGACGTGATGCGTCGTCGCGTTGACACCCGGCGGAACCTATGGTCTGATTTCCGCAGGTTTTATCCGCAGTGAGTGCTCACGCGCGACCGGTGTCCGTGCATCCGACCGTCCCCACCATTCCGGATCTCGCGCACATCTTCGAGCCCGTGCGCGACGAACTGGCGCGCGTCGAACGCGAGTTCGCGCGCTACCTCGAGTCGCGCGTCGACCTGATTCCCCAGATGGGGAAGTACGTCCAGATGAGCGGCGGCAAGCGCGTGCGTCCGGCCGTGCTCCTGATGGCCGCACGCCTCTGCGGCTACTCGGGCGACCGCGCCGTGCTCAACGCGGCCGTCGTCGAGTTCATCCACACGGCGACGCTCGTTCACGACGACATCATCGACGGCGCCGAGACGCGCCGCGGCCGGCTCACGGCGCACTCGCGCTGGGGCAGCGACATCACGGTCCTGCTCGGCGACTACCTGTACATCCGGTCGATGGCGATGGCGCTCACGCAGGACACGCTCGAAGTCGTGCGCCTGCTCTGCGACTGCACGCTGAAGATGATTGAAGGCGAGCTGTACCAGCTCACCAAGACCGGCGACAGCACCATCACCGAAGACGAGCACTTCGAGATCATCCGCCGCAAGACGGCATTCCTTTTCTCGGGCTGCGCGGAGATTGGCGGCCTGCTCGGCACGAGCACGGTCGAGCAGCGCACGGCGCTCCGCGAGTACGGCTTCAATCTCGGCATCGCGTTCCAGATCGTCGACGACGTGCTGGACTACATGGCGGAGGAGTCGGCGCTCGGCAAGCCCATTGGCGGCGACCTGCGCGAGGGCAAGGTGACGCTGCCGATCATCCTGTTGATCCAGCGCGCGGGGCCCGACGTCCAGGCGCTCGTGAACGAGGTGATTGCCGAAGGCCGCGTGACGCCCGAGAAGTGGCGTCTCATCAAGGACCTGCTCGCGCGGCACGGCGCGATCGACGCCGCCTTCGAGCGCGCCGTGATGCACGCCGGTCGCGCCAAGGAACAGCTCATCGCGGCCTTCCCGGCCTCGGTCGAGCGCGACGGCCTCGTCTCGCTCGCCGACTACATCATCAGCCGCGATCGCTAGACACCCCGCGGCCGGGTCCTCGCCCCCGTCCGCCGTTCGACCATGACGCCCGCTGATCGCATCCTCGAGCTGCGGCGGCTCATCCGCCATCACGAAGAGCGGTACTACGTCCTCGACGATCCGGAGATCGCCGACGTGGAGTTCGACGCGCTCTTGCGTGAGCTCGCGGACCTCGAAGCCGCGCATCCCGAACTGGTCGATCCCGATTCGCCCACGCAGCGCGTCGGCGGCCGGCCGGCCGAAGGCTTCGCCACGGCCAAGCACCTGGCGCCGATGCTTAGCCTCGACAACACGTACGACGAGGGCGAGCTGCGTGAATTCGATCAACGCGTCCGTCGCGCACTCGGCATCGCGGCCGAAGCCGGCACGCCGGTCGGTTACGTCGCGGAACTGAAGATCGACGGCCTCAGCATCGCGCTCACCTACGAACAGGGCCGGCTGCGGCGTGCGGTCACGCGCGGCGACGGCGTCCAAGGCGAGGACGTGACGCAGAACGCGCGCGTCATCCAGGCCATTCCCCTCGTGCTCCGCGACTCGCCGCCCGAGGCGGCCATGGAGGTGCGGGGTGAAATCTATCTGCCGCGCGCGGCCTTCACGCGCATGAACGACGAGCGAGAAGCGCGCGAGGAGCCGGTGTTCGCCAATCCACGCAACGCCGCGGCCGGGGCCATTCGCACGCTCGATCACGGCGCGGTCGCCAAGCGCGGACTGCGTGCCTTCACGTATCAGATCGTCGCGCCTGCCGACGCGACGCCGGCCGCGGCCACGCACCACGAGACGCTGGCGCTGCTCGCGTCATGGGGCTGCCCGGTCGAGCGCCACTGGCGCGTGTGCGACGGCATCGACGCGGTCATCGCGTACTGCGAGGAGTGGCGCGAGGCGCGCCATTCACTGCCGTTCGACACGGACGGCGTCGTCATCAAGCTCGACGACCTGGCCGCGCGCGACACGGTGGGCCACACGGCGAAATTCCCGCGCTGGGCCGTGGCCTTCAAGTTCCCGGCCGAACAGGCGACGACGCGGCTCATCAAGATCGACGTGAACGTCGGCCGCACGGGCCGCGTCACCCCGTTCGCGTGGCTCGAGCCCGTCCACCTCAGCGGCACGACGGTCCAGCTCGCGACGCTGCACAACGAGCAGGAAGTGAAGCGCCGCGACGTGCGCGACGGCGACCTGGTCATCGTCGAAAAGGGCGGCGAGATCATTCCGAAGATCGTCAAACCCGTCATCCGCGACGGCGAGCCGCGCAATCCGCCGTGGCAGATGCCGACGACGTGCAAGTTCTGCGGCAGCACGCTGGTCAAGCCGGACGACGAAGTGGACTGGCGGTGCGAGAACGTCTCGTGTCCGGCGCGCATCCGGCGCGGCCTTCTGCACTTCGCCTCGCGGCGCGCGATGAACATCGAAGGCCTGGGCGAATCGCTCGTCGATCAGCTCGTCTCGAAGGCGCTCGTCCACGACTACGCGGATCTCTATGCGCTCACGGTCGACCAGCTCGCCGAGCTCGAACGGATGGGGAAGAAGTCGGCGGCCAATCTCGTCGCCGAGCTCGACGCCAGCCGGCATCTCGAGCTGTGGCGGCTCCTGCACGGCATCGGCATCCGGCACGTGGGCGAGCGCGGCGCGCAGGCGCTCGCCGCGGCGTTCCATTCGATGGCGCGGCTGCGGGCGGCGACCGTCGAACAGATGCAGTCCGTGCCGGACGTCGGGACGGTCGTCGCGGCATCCGTCCGGTCGTTCCTGGACGAGCCTCGCAACCAGACGCTCGTCGACCGCCTCGCCGCGGCCGGCGTCCGAATGGAGGACGAGCACGTCGAGGGCGCCGAGACGCCGAAGCCCCTGGCCGGACAGACGTTCGTCATCACGGGCACGCTCGACCAGTTGACGCGCGAGGCGGCCGAGGAGCGGATCGCGGCGCTTGGCGGCAAAGTCTCCGGATCGGTGAGCAAGAAGACGCGGTGGATCGTGGTCGGCCGCGACCCAGGTAGCAAGATCGAGAAAGCCCGTGCAGTCGGGACGCCGGAACTCGACGAAGCGGCGTTTCTGAAACTTATAATGACGGATCAGTAATGTCGCGGCCGTCGATCGCCTTCATCGGGCTCACGGGCGTCGTCAGCTTCCTCCTGGGGCTCGTCGTCGCCGGCACGCGGCCGCCGCTGCCGGTCAGCACCTTTCCGCCGTCGACCGCGGCCGATGGCGACGCGAGCGGCACCGCGCCGCTCGTCCTGTCCCGGCCCACACAGGCGACGCCGGCCGGCCCCGACGAGGTCGTGGACTTCGCGTCGGTCACGGCGCGCGTCAACACGGCCGTCGTCAACGTCGACACCGCGTCGCGCGGCCGCGAGCCCAGCCCGCAGGTGCGGCGCTACTCGATGGACGACGCCGACGGTCCGCGGGAAGGATCGGGATCGGGCTTCATCATCGACGCGTCGGGATTCATCCTCACGAACCATCACGTCGTCGCCGACGCGGATCGCGTGACGGTGACGCTCGGCGACGGTCGAAACTTCCGCGCGGACATCATCGGCGTCGATCCGGCGATCGACGTCGCGCTCCTGAAGATTCACGCGCCCGATCCGCTGCCGGTCGCGCCGCTCGGCGACTGGGCGTCGCTGCGCGTGGGCGAGTGGGTGTGCGCCATCGGCAATCCGCTCGGCGTCTACGTGCATTCGGT
>CALFMR010000366.1 GCA_937880585.1 uncultured Acidobacteriota bacterium | reverse complement strand
GCTGGCGCTACGACATCGCTCGGGTCGGCAACTGGA
This sequence comes from uncultured Acidobacteriota bacterium, assembly GCA_937880585.1. Taxonomy (GTDB): domain Bacteria; phylum Acidobacteriota; class Vicinamibacteria; order Vicinamibacterales; family SCN-69-37; genus CALFMR01. Next base: position 2,374 of record CALFMR010000366.1, on the reverse strand, counting down.
TTCTCGAGGAGCCGATTCACTTCTTCGATCTCGCGCGCTGGTATTTCTCTGGAGTCGGCGAGCCGGGCCGCATCGTTGCGCGCGCAAACGGTAAGGATCCCGCGCACCCCGAGCTCTACGACAACTTCAGCGCCCTCGTCGACTTCCCGCGCGGCGCCTACGTCGTCATCTCGCAGACGCTGGCCGCGTTCGAGCATCATCAGGTCGCGAAGATCACGGGCACCCACGGCGCGCTCTGGGCGACCTGGTCCGGCGCGCTCGACCGCACGTTCCATCCAACGTTCAACCTGCGGCACTTCGACGGCACGACCGTGCGCGAGATGCCGATCGACGCGCCGTCGGGGGAAGTCTACGAGCTCGTCTCCGAGATCGAGGCTATGGCCGGCGCCGTCCGCGGCGAAGCGCCGCTGCATGCGACCGGCGAAGACGGCCGTGCGGCAGTCGCACTGTGTTTGCAAGCGATTGACGCGATCAAGCGGAATCGATAGGTTCTCCCCGGGCCTGAAGGTCCGGGGCTCCGACAATCGACGACTCTTGGCGCCCTGGGCCTTCAGGCCCAGGGAAGTTCTCCTCGCCCTTCATTCCGCCCGCAGCGTCGCTGCCGGGTCGGTCGACCACGCGCGATAGAGCGGACGCGCTGCGGTTGCCGCCGCGACGAGCGCGAGCACGGCGGCGCCCATGAGATACGACCCTGCATCGCCCGGCTGCACGTCAAAGAGCAGGGTGCGCGCCAGCGTGACCGCAAGGATCGACAACGGCAGTCCGAGTGCCGTGCCGAGCAGCACGTCGATGGTCACCGGTCCGAGGACGGCGGCGGCGAGCCGGCGTGGCGAAGCGCCGAGTGCCGATCGGATCCCGAACTCGACGCGGCGTCCGGCCACCGAGTGCGCCAGCACGCCATAGATGCCGATCGCCGCCAGTCCCAATGCGAGCGCCGCGAAGGCCAGCGCGAGCGTGGCGACGAGCCGTTCGCTCACGAGCGTCGCGTCGATCTGATCGTCGAGCGTCACGACATCCGACACGAGCGCGGTCGAGCGAACGGCGTGTACCTGATCGGTGATGAGGTGCGTGAATCCCGGTGACGATCGATCGAGCGCGACCGAGAGCGTCAGCCTGGGGAAGAGATTTCTGACCGGCCGCCACAGCGGCGCGAACACGAACCGCGGCGTGACGTCGCGCACACTGGCGTGTTTCGAGTCGCCGGCGACGCCGATGATCTCGTAGGGATCCGACGATCCGAACCGAACGTAGGCGCCAATCGGATTCCGTCCGTTGAAGTAGGCCTTCGCCGCCGTCTCGTTGATCACGATCACTGGCGATCGCGTCCGCTTGTCTTCGGTCGTGAAGCCACGGCCACGAACGATCGGAATGCCGTACGTCTGAAAGTAGCCATCGGAGACGTGGTTGAGATGGATCAGGCGGTCGTCCGCGCTCTGCGGCTCGAACCCTGGCACGTCGATGCCGGTCTGGCTGTCGCGGCCGGACAGCGGCGTCATGACGGAAAGGCTCGCGCGATCCGCGCCCGCGACGGTGCGGACGCGGTCGAGTACGTCCGTCCAGAAGCGAGCCGACTCGTCGGCTGGCGTGTCGTCAGGCCGCATCGGATTGACGGACATCGTCAATATGCGCGTCTGTCGGAAGCCCAGATCGACGTCGCGCAAATTCACGATCGTCTTTGCGAAGACCACGGCCGTCACCACGAGCACGAGCGCCATGGCGATCTGCGCGACGACGAGCGCGCGCGTGGCGGCGTTGGTACGGGCGGACGCGGTGAGCTGCCGGCCGTCCGTCGCGGCCATTCGTGGATCGCGGCCGACGACACGCAGGGCTGGCCAGAGGCCGGTCGAGAGCGCCGCGACGAGTGCGACGCCGGCCGCGGCGGCCGTGAGTCTCCAGTTCAGGGTCGCATCGACGTGAAGCGGCATTCGGCCGACCGCGAAGAATCCCGTCAGGCCCGATATGGCCGCGGGCGCCAGCGCGATGCCGACGCCTGCACCGACGATGAAGAGGACGGTCGTTTCCGCGAGCATCTGTCGCACCAGACGGCCGCGACTCGCGCCGGCCGCGAGTCGAATGGCGATCTCACGCGCCCGTCCGGTCCCTCGCACGAGCAGCAGACTGCCGAGATTGGCGCACGCGATGAGCAGCACGAGCCCCGAGACCACAGCCAGACCGGAGAGCGGCGTGCCGAACCGCGTGCGTAGTGTGTCCATTCCGCGCGCCGCAGGCAACGCTTGGAGGTGCGCGAAGTACTCGCGGCGGAGCGCGGACATGTCCGTGCCTTGTCCGCTCATGTACGACTGGAAGACAGCGTCGATCTCCGTGCTCGCCTGCGTCGCCGTCGCACCGGGCCGGAGACGTCCCACAGCCTGAA
>CALFMR010000365.1 GCA_937880585.1 uncultured Acidobacteriota bacterium | reverse complement strand
GACGACGCGCTCGACGCGATGGCCGAGTGCGAGAAGGTGTGCCGGTACATCGACCTGCCGCTGCAGCACGCGGCCGACAGCGTGTTGAAGCGCATGCGGCGGCCCGGCACGCGGCGAACCTACGACGCGCTTCTCTCGCGCATCCGCGCGCGGGTGCCCGGCGTGGCCCTCCGGACGACGTTCATCGTCGGCTTCCCGGGCGAGACGTCTGCGGACGTCGACGTACTCGCTGACTTCGTGCGCGACCAGCGCTTCGATCATCTCGGCGTCTTCACCTACTCGCACGAAGAAGGCACACGCGCCTATGCGCTCGACGACGACGTCGCGGCAGAGGAGAAGACGGCGCGGCGCGATCGCATCATGGGATTGCAGGAAACCCTCGTCGCGGCGCGCATGGCCGAGCGCATCGGCGAACCCGTCGAGGTGATGATCGACGGGCCGTCGCCCGAGTCGCCGCTCGTCGTCGTCGGGCGCCTGGAAGGTCAGGCGCCGGACATCGACGCGTCGGTCATTCTCACCGAGTGCGATCCGTCCGACGTCCGTCAGGGCGACCTCGTCACCGCGCGGATCGTCGCCGCCACGGGCTATGACGTCGTCGCCGCGCCATTGCCCGTCTCGGAGTGAGTTGCTATACTGGGAAGTGGTCTTCGCGGGAAAGGCTTTGTTAGTGGGCCCGTGCCCACTTTTTGTATTTCTAGGGCCCTTCTTCATCGCGTCGGTCCGGCGCGCCGTCCTGGCCGGACGCCGCGGTTCACGACCAGGTCAGTGAGAGGGATGACGAGCCGGGACGCCGCTGTCGAAGGCTTGCGCCACGCCGCTGAACGTGTGGCTCGCGGCTACGGACTGGAACTGTTCGATCTCCAGTTCCGGCGGGAATCGCCCGGGTGGGTGTTGCGGGTCGTCATCGACCGGCCTCCGGCCGAGACGGACGCGGAGTCACCGGAGGGTGAGGCGGTCGGCATCGAAGACTGCCGCCGGGTCAGCGAAGACTTGAGCGCGCTGCTCGACGTCGAGGACGCGCTCACGACGGACCTGCCCGCGTACACGCTCGAGGTCTCGTCGCCGGGTCTCGATCGACCGTTGCGCGGCGAGGCGGACTACCGGCGGTTCACGGGCCGGCTGGCGAAAGTCGTGACGACCGAGCCCATCGCGGGCCAGTCGCACTTCGCGGGACGGCTGAGCGGGATCGATGCGGGTGACGTGCTCCTCGCCGAGGGCCGCCGGATGCACCGCGTGCCGCTCGCGCAGATCCGGCGGGCACGGTTGGAAGTAGAGCTCTAGGGAGATTCCGACACAACGTCTATGGCTACCGAACTGCAACAGATGATCGAAGTCGTCGCGAAGGACAAGGGCATCGAGCCGTCCATCGTCATCGGGGCCATCGAGGACGCCTACCTCGCCGCCTCGCGCAAAGTGTTCAAGGGCGACGAGGATCTGCGGTCGCGCTTCAACCTCGAGACCGGCCTCGTCGAGCTCTACGCCGCCAAACAGATCGTGCCCGAGGTGACCAACCCCGCGCGCGAGATCTCACTCACCGAGGCGCAGGGGCTCTACGGCGCCGAAGCCGAGATCGGCATGGAGATCGAGTTCCCGAAGGACACCGAGCGGCTCGGCCGCATCGCCGCGCAGACGGCCAAGCAGGTCATCGCGCAGCGCGTGCGTGAAGCCGAGCGCGAGCGGATCCACGGCGAGTTCAGTCAGCGCGTCGGCGAAGTCGTGAACGCGACCGTCAAGCGGTTCGAGAGCGGCGACATCATCGCCGAGGTCGGCCGCGTCGAGGCGCAGATTCCGCGCAAGGAACAGTCGCGCGCCGAGAACTACGCCATTGGCGATCGCGTGCGCGCCGTCATCAAGGCCGTGTCGAAGAACGCCAAGGGTCCGCAGGTCATCCTCTCGCGCACCGATCCCGCCTTGCTCGTCAAACTCTTCGAACAGGAAGTCCCGGAAATTTACGACGGCACCGTCATGATTCGCGGCGCCGTGCGCGAGGCCGGCGACCGGGCGAAGGTCGCGGTCTTCTCGCGCGAACGCGACGTCGATCCGGTCGGCGCCTGCGTCGGCATGCGCGGCACGCGCGTGCAGGCGATCATCCGCGAGTTGCGCGGCGAGAAGATCGACATCGTCGAATTCTCCGAGGATCCGGTCACCTTCGTGACCAAGGCGCTCAGCCCCGCGCGCGTCCAGCGCGTCAGCATCGTCAACGACGATCAGCGTGTGATGGAGGTCGTCGTCGAGGATCGGCAGCTCTCGCTCGCCATCGGGAAGAAGGGCCAGAACGTGCGGCTGGCGGCGAAGCTGACCGGCTGGAAGATCGACATCAAGAGCGAAGAAGAGAAGCGCAAGGAAGTCGAGCTGCAACTGGCCGGGATCGAATTCGGCACCGAGACCGTCGAGTCGCATCCGCTCAGCCTGCCCGACATCCACGACGAGGTCGTCGCGGTGCTGCGCGCGGGCGGCTACGACACGGTCGAGAAGCTGCTGGAGGCCTCGCCCGACGATCTCCTCGGTCTTCCTGGCTTCGACGCCGAGACCGTCGACGCCGTCATGGTCGCCGCACGCGCACAGCAGGCCATCGAAGCGCAAGCCGCCGAAGAGGCCGCCGCGCGCGCCGCGGCCGAGGCCGACGCGCAAGCGGCAGAAGCGATGGCGGCGCCGGCCGACGCCGACGCCGACAGCGGTGACGCGGCCGTCGAGTCGTCCGAAGAGTAGCGGCTCGCCCGGTGCGACCACACCGGCACGAGCGATCGTGAACGTTTGGTAAGGGAGCCCATTTGGCCACTGTCCGCATTTACAAAGTCGCCGAGCTGCTGGGCCTGACGAGCCAGGAGGCGATGACTCTGCTCAAGCAGGAGACGGGCATCGACGTGAAGAGCGCGTCGAGCTCGATTGAGGAGATCGTCGCGCGCCAGTTCGTCGAGCGTCAGGCGCGCAAGCGTCAGATCGCGTTGCCGGCCGGCCCGCTGTTCGCCGACGCGCCTGCCGCGCGCAAACCTGGCGGCAAGTCCGCGCCCGAGCCGCCCAAGCCCGCGGCGCCAACGCTGCGGCCGCGGCTGGTCAAAGTGGTCAAGCCCCTCGCGGGCGAGAGTGGCGATGCGGCCGTCGAGCCGCCCGCGGCCGATACGGACGCCGGCGTCGAGACACCGGCGCCCACCGCCGTCGCCGCGCCGCCAGTCGCCGAGTCGCCGACGCCGGCCGCTGCCGCGCCCGCGCCGGAAGCGCCCGTCGCCGTCGCGGAAGAAGTCGCCGCCCATACCGCAGATGAAACGCCCTCTGTCTCGGCGGTCCCCGAGCCCGCCGACGACACGGCAGCGCCGGTCGACACACCGCCGGCCGTCGCTGCGCCCACGCCGGCCGCCTCGCCCGCGCGCGTCGCGACCACGCCGGCGGCGCCTGTCGCAGCCGCGCCGGTCGTACACGCGCCGCCCGCGCCACCAGCCGCGCCGGCCCGCCCGGTCGGCCGCGTGGTACCGCCGACACGCCGGCTGCGCATCGAAGATCCGTTGACCGGCGAAGCGCCGGCCGCGCGGCCACTGCCGCAGCGGCCCATGATTCGTCCGACGCAGGCGCCGCCCGCGCCGACGCGTCCGGCGGTGACGCCGCCGCGACCCGCCACGCCAGCCGGCGTTCGGCCGCCACTCGGCACGCGTCCGCCACTCGGTGGTCCGCGACCGCTGCCCTCGCAGCCGGTTCGTCCACCCGGGTCGCTGCCGCCGCGTCCGGGCATGCGCCCGCCGTTCCGGCCCGCCGGCCCGCGTCAGCCTCGGTCCGCGCGCCGCGACGATCGGTCGAACGCGCCAATCATGCAGGAGGCGCCGCCGCCGATCACCAAGCTCATCACGCTCGCCGAAGGCATGACCGTCAAGGATCTCGCCGACAAGCTCGACGTCAAGGTCAAGGATGTGCTGCGGAAGCTCATCGACCGCCGCATGATGATGACGATCAACTCGACGCTCGACGCGCAGACGGCCACGACGATCGCGCGCGACTTCGGCGCCGAGGTTCTCATCCGCAGCTTCGAAGAAGAGTTGACCGAGGTCGAGACCGAAGCCTCCAAGCCGGAGGATCTCGAACCACGTGCTCCGGTCGTCACCGTCATGGGTCACGTCGACCACGGCAAGACGACGCTGCTCGACGCGATCCGTGAGACGAAGGTCGCCGAGCGCGAAGCCGGCGGCATCACGCAGCACATCGGCGCCTACGCGGTCGACGTCAACGGCCGCCGCGTCGTCTTCCTCGATACACCGGGTCACGAGGCGTTCACGATGATGCGCGCCCGCGGCGCCCGCGTCACCGACATCGTCGTGCTCGTCGTCGCCGCTGACGACGGCGTCATGCCGCAGACGCGCGAGGCCATCGACCACGCGCGCGCGGCGAACGTCCCGATCGTCGTCGCCGTCAACAAGATCGACAAGGCGGACGCGAACCCCGAGCGCGTCAAGCGCGAGCTGTCGGACCTCGGCCTGATGCCCGAGGACTGGGGCGGCTCGACGGTCACCGTCGAGGTATCCGCGCGGCAGCGCAAGAACCTCGACCAGCTGCTCGAGATGATCCTGCTCGTCGCCGACCTCGCCGATCTCAAGGCGAACCCGAAGCGCATGGCGCAGGGCACGGTGCTCGAGGCCAAGCTCGATCGCGGCCGCGGCCCGGTCGCGCACGTGCTCGTCCAGGACGGCACGCTGCGCGAGGGCGACCTGTTCATCGCCGGCACGGTCGACGGCAAGGTCCGCGCGCTCTTCGATCACATGGGGCGCAAGATCAAGTCGGCGGGTCCATCGACGCCGGCCGAAGTGCTCGGCCTGTCGTCACCGCCCCGCCCCGGCGACACGTTCCAGGTCGTCGACGATCCGATCAAAGCGCGCCAGGTCGTCACCTACCGCCAGGCGCAGGCCAAGGAGAAGGCGCTCGGGGCCAGGGGCGCGCGCCTCACGCTCGAGTCGCTCCAGCAGCAGATGGCGGAAGGCGGCATGAAGGAGCTGCCGATCATCATCAAGGCCGACGTGCAGGGCTCGGCCGAAGTGCTCGCCGACACGCTCAGCAAGCTGAGCGACGAGCGCGTGAAGATCCGCATCATCCATTCGGGCGTCGGCGCCATCAACGAGTCGGACGTGCTTCTCGCCACGGCGTCGAACGCCATCGTCATCGGCTTCAACGTGCGGCCGGATCGCAACGCCGCCGAAGTCGCCGACCGCGAAGAAGTCGACGTGCGTCAGCACTCGATCATCTACAACGTCACCGACGAGATGAAGAAGGCCATGGCGGGCCTGCTCGAGCCGACCGTCAAGGAAACGCGCGTCGGCAGCGCTGAAGTGCGGCAGACGTTCAAGACGCCCAAGGCCGGCACGGTCGCCGGCTGCATGGTGCTCGACGGCCGCATCGTGCGCAGCGGCGACACGCAGGCGCGGCTCCTGCGCGACAACGTCGTCGTCTGGACCGGCAAGCTCGCCTCGCTCCGCCGTTTCAAGGACGATGCGAGCGAGGTCAAGACCGGGATGGAGTGCGGCATCGCGCTCGATCGCTTCAACGACATCCGCGTCGGCGACGTCATCGAAGTCTTCGCCATGGAAAAGGTGGCGCAGACCGTCTGAGCGCGGCTCAACGCGTCCCTCTCATGGCCCGAGGCATCCGTCCCGACCGCGTGGGCGAAGAGATTCGTCAGGAGCTGGCCGTGCTGCTCGCGCGCGAGGTCCACGACCCTGGCGTCGGATTCGTCACGCTCACGCGCGTGAAGGTCTCGCCCGACCTGCAGCTTGCGCGCGCCTACTACACGACCATGGGCGACGAACGCGCGCGGCGCGAGACGGCGCGCGCGCTCGATCGCGCGACACCGTTCCTGCGCCGGCACCTCGGCGACCGCGTGCGGCTGCGGCGCGTGCCGGAACTGCGCTTCGAGCTCGATCGTGGCGTCGAATATCAGGACCGCATCGAACGCGTCCTGCTCGATCTCGAGGCCGAACGTCAGGCACGCGGGCCGATTGACGCGGCGCCCGAGGGCGACGCCTCCGCGGAGGACCATCCCGATCGGGCGTCGACACCTCCGGCCGGCACTGCGCCCGACTCCGACGAAAGCGACGGCGACGCGTGAGCCCGCGGCCGTTCGACGCCGTCGTGGACGCCCTCCGCGCCCGCGCGTCGTTCATCGTGACCTCGCACGCGCGGCCCGATGGCGATGCCATCGGGTCGTCGCTCGCGCTCGCCTTCGCGCTCGAACATCTCGGGAAGCGCGTGCGCGTCGTGCTGCGCGATCCGGTCCCAGCGCCTTACCGCGCGTTTCCCGGCATCGATCGCATCGAGCATCTGTCGGCCGTCGATGGACCGGCCGATGCCGCCGTGCTGCTCGAGTGCAGTGACCCGTCGCGGCCAGAAGTCGCCGGACTCGATCGCTACTTCCTCGTGAACGTCGACCATCACCTCGGCAACACGATGTACGGCGCCGTGAACTGGTTCGACGAGTCGGCGGCGGCCTGCGGCGAGCTCGTCGCCGACATCATCGACGCGCTCGGCGTGCCTTGGACGCGCGAGATCGCCTCGCACCTCTATCTGGCGCTCGCCACCGACACGGGCAGCTTCCGCTTCGGGCCGATCTCGGCGCGCACGTTCGACATCTGCCGCCGCATCGCGGAGACGGGCGTCGAGCCGGCGCGGCTCTCGCGCGACATCTTCGACAGTTTCTCGATCGGCCGCGTCAAGCTCACGGGTGCGCTGCTCGACGCGATGGAGCTCCATCACGGCAACCGTTTCGCGATCCTCGAATTCGATGACGATCTACTGGCGCGGTGCGGCGCGTCGATTGACGACACCGAAGGACTCGTGAACCTCCCGCTCGCCGCGCGCGAAGTATCAGCCGTCGCGCTCTTCAAGCGTCAGGACGCCAACACCTATCGCCTGAGCCTGCGCTCGAAGGGCGACGTCGACGTGCGCGCCGTGGCGGCGCGCTGGGGCGGTGGCGGCCATCGCAATGCAGCCGGCTGTACGACGCAAGGTCCACTCGCCGATCTCAAGGCCGCGGTCGTCCAGGCGATCGAGGACGCGCTCCGGTAGACGCGGATGTCCGCCGGCGTCCGCTGGCGGATCGCGCGAACGATCATGGACGGCGTGCTGCTCATCGACAAACCCGCCGGGCCCACGTCGCACGACATGGTCGCCTGGGTGCGCCGCGTATCGGGCGAACGCCGCATCGGGCACACGGGCACGCTCGACCCGGCGGCCACGGGCCTGCTCCCGCTCGTGCTCGGCCGCGCGACCCGGCTCGCCGCGCTCCTCACCGGCGGCGACAAGACATACGAAGCGGCGATCCGCCTCGGCTTCCGGACGACGACCGACGACGCGGAGGGCGAGGCCATCGGAGAAACCTCGGACGCACTGCCGGACGCGGCGGCGATTCGCGCCGCGCTCGAGGCGTTTCGCGGCGTTCACGAACAGGTGCCGCCATCGCACTCGGCCAAGAAAATCGGTGGCACACGCGCGTACGAGCTCGCGCGGCGCGCCAAGCCGGTCGTGCTCGCGCCGGTCGTCGTCACCGTGCACGCCATCGACCTTCTGGCCTGGGAGCCGCCGCTCGCGCACGTGCGTGTCGCGTCCGGATCGGGTTTCTACGTGCGGGCGCTCGCGCGCGATCTCGGCGTGCGGCTCGGTTGCGGCGGTCATCTCGCGGCGCTGCGGCGGACACGGCACGGGCCGTTCGACGTCGCTGACGCGCTGCCTGCGACCGAGCTCGCCTCCCTCGATGCGAACGGCGTGGCCGCGCGCGTGCTGGCCCCCGCGGCCGCCGTCGCGCACCTGCCGGCCGTCACGCTGACGCCGGCCGGGGTCTCGCGCGTCCGCCACGGCAACGCGGTGGGACCGGCCCTGCTGGAGCCGGGTGGCGCGGCGGCGCTCGCCTCGACGGGCCCGGTCGGCGTGCGCGCGCCCAACGGCGCGCTCGTGGCGGTCGCCGTGGCGCGGGGCGGCGCTTTGCATCCGGTCTCCGTCCTCGGATAACATCTGTTCTTTGTGGCAATCCGCTGGAAACGCCACTGTTGTACGGCGGTCCGGTCTCGCGTTCCGACGCGCTCTGGGCCGTTCGTGGAGGGCACCTCGTGTTGACGAATGATCGCAAGACGGAACTCATCGGCACCTACCGCACCCATGAGTCCGACACCGGCTCCCCGGAAGTGCAGGTCGCGATTCTGAGCGAGCGCATCAGTTACCTCACCGAACACTTCAAAACGCACGTCAAGGACCACCATTCGCGCCGCGGCTTGCTCAAGCTCGTCGGCCAGCGCCGGCGTCTGCTCGATTACCTCAAGCGCAAGGACTCCGACCGCTACGCCGAACTGATTCGGAAGCTCGGCATCCGCAAGTAGATGCCCACGTCATAACGTCGGGAGGCGTGCGGCCAGCGGCCGCGCGAAGAACGCCTTCGGACCCATTCCCCGTCCCGGATTCCCGAACTGCCATGAAGCCAACCACGCACACACGAGAAGTGACCCTTGGCGCGCGCACGATCTCGATCGAGACCGGCAAGCTCGCCAAACAAGCC
>CALFMR010000364.1 GCA_937880585.1 uncultured Acidobacteriota bacterium | reverse complement strand
AAGTAGATGTACGCGCCCAGTCCGAGCGCGACGACCAGGAGCACGAGCAGTGATTTCCCGCCTCGCATGATCCGTCTACCGCCCCTTCCACCACATCCGCACGCCGGCCCCGAACAAGAAGGCGGGGATGATGACCATCGTCAGCCAGAAGATCATCCGGCCCTGATCGTCGGTCATCGTGAGTGGACGCGACTGCGGATCCTTCGGGCGGATGGCGATGAGGTCTTCCTGCTGCGCGAGCCAGTTCGCCATGTTCAGGAAGATCTCGCGGTTGCCCTGGATGCCGAGCGCGCTGTTCGACGCGAAGTCGCTGTCGCCCACGACGACGACGCGCGTTTCGGGCTTCGGCGCGTCGGCGGCCGGCGCGGGCGTCGAGCCATCGGCTGCTTTCGGCGCGGGCGGCGTCACGGTGGCTGGCGCCGTCACGGCCGCGGCAATCGTGATCGGCCCCGCCTTGTCGCCCTTGTCGAGGTTCCGTTCGGGCCGGCCGGTCGCGTAAAGATCCTTGATGTCCGCTTCCGCCCAGCTCTCCGGCCGCGTCTGCAGCACTTTCTCGGCGACGTGTCCGTTCGTGCCGCCGTCGATCGGCGTCACCGATCGCGCGAGCGGGAATGCCGTCATCACGCGGAAGTTGTCCGTGATTGGATGCTGCACCGGCATCGCGACCGGCACCGACGCGTCCGTCCCGAGCAGTTGCCCAAGCCCGCTCGCGTCGATGACGATGTTGCGGCCGATGTCGAAGCCCCAGTCGTGCGCGAGCGCGATGAGATTGGTCGGCTCCGGATCGGTCGCCTTGTCGGGCGGATCGAGCAGAATCGCCAGCTTGCCGCCGCGCGCGAGGTAGGCCTTCAGCGCATCGACTTCCGGCTGCAGCAGGTCCGTCTTCGGCCCCGCGATGACGACGACCGTCGCGTCGTCCGGCACTTTGCCGGCTTGAACGAGCTGCAGCGGCGCGGTCTCGAAGTTGTCCGTCTTCAACGCGTCGGCAATCCCGCTGAAGCCCTGCGGCGTCGACGCCGTCAGGTCGCGCTCGCCGTGGCCCTGCGTGAAGTACACCTTCTTCGCCTGGCCCTCGACGACTTTCTTCAACGCGTTGGTGATCGTCTGCTCGTCGGGCGCGTTCGCTTTCTCGGTGCGGCCCGCGTACTCGAGCACGAAGCTCGGCACCGTCGTGATGCCGTACTTCTGCGCCTCGACCGGGTTGCGATCGACGTCGACGTAGTTGGCCGTCACCTCTTTCGACTGGTAGCTGTACTCGGCGAGCCGGTCACGATAGTCCTGCGGGCTGCCTTGGTAGAAGACGTGGATGGCGAGCGGCTGCTTGAGGCCAGACAGGATCTTCTTCGTCTGATCCGACAGCGAGAACTGGCCGGCGGCGGTGACGTCCCAGCGTTTGTTCTCGCGCGAACTGATCCAGTTGATCGCGACGAGGATCGCCAGCACGAGCACGACGCTCGACACGGCCATCGAGCCGTACTTCACGTTGCGGCCCTGGAACGCGGGCAGGATGTCGCGCCACTGCGAGGCCGCGTACAGCGCCATCACGATGAGGCCGCCGATGGCGAGCCGCTGCGACCAGGGCTGCAGATCCGGCCGCGCGAAGCGCAGGAATACGGCCGCCACGATGAGCAGGACGGCCAGCCAGCCGATGAGTCCGATGAGGCGTTTCACGGTCAGCCCCTCCACCGTTCCGTGTCAACGGACTTCAGCGTGAGGAACAAGGTGAAGCCGATGAAGCTCAGGTAATAAATGATGTGCTTGGTGTCGATGACGCCCTTGCCGAAATCGTCGAAGTGCTGCGTGATCGACAGGTAATTGAGGATGGCGCCCGCCGTCGTGCCCGCGCTGTCGGCGAACCAGCTGATGATCCAGAACATCAGCGCGACGACGAACGTCGCGGCGCCGGCCATCATCTGGTTCTTCGTCGTGCTCGAGATGAAGAGCCCCAGGCCCACGAAGCAGCCGCCGAGCAGCAGCAATCCGAGGTAGCCCGAGAGAATCGGCCGCCATTCCGGCGCTCCAAGCCCGAACAGCATCGCGACGTAAATCGCCGTGACCACGAGCAGGCCGAGGTAGAGGCCCATGGCGCCGATGAACTTGCCGATGATGATCTCGGTGTCGGTGACGGGCGAGGTGAGGAGCAGTTCGATCGTGCCGGACCGCTTTTCCTCCGAGTACGTCTTCATCGTGATCATCGGCAGCAGGAACAGGACGAGCACGCTCGCGTTCTGCAGGAGCGGCCGGATCATGTCGTTGTTGACGTTCACCTGCGGCGTCTGCCCGAACTGCGACTGCATCCCCTGCCGGACGAAGTAGTACAGGTACGTGTTGAAGAAGTACCCGAAGATCACGGCGAACAGCCCGAGCATCACCCAGGCGACCGGCGACGCGAACGAGCTTCGCAGCTCCTTGGACGCGATCGCCATCACGTTGCGATACGACCTACCCATGCTGCGCCTCCTGCGGATGCTCTTCGGTCGTGAGCTGCAGGAAGATTTCTTCCAGGCTCATGCGCATCGGCCGAAGCTCGAGCAGCCCCCAGCCGCGATCGACGATCGCGCGCGCCACATCGCGCCGCACGTCGCGGTTCGGCTCGGCCTCGACCTCGAAGCTCACGAGCGTGCCGTGCTGCTCGGACGCCGTCGCCCGTCGCACGCCCGCGATGCCGGCAATCGCGTCGGCCGTCGCCGGGCCGTCCACCTGCACGTAGAGCGAGGCCGCGCCCTTGAGCTGGTGCGTCAGGTTGTCGGGCGTGTCGACCGCGACCACGCGGCCCTTGTTGATGATGACCACCCGCTGGCAGGTCTGCGAGACCTCGGGCAGGATGTGCGTGCTGAGGATGATCGTGTGGTTGCCGGCCAGGCTGCGGATGAGATCGCGCGTCTCGATGATCTGCTTCGGGTCGAGCCCGGCTGTCGGCTCGTCGAGGATGAGCACGTCCGGGTCGTGGATCAGCGCTTGTGCCAGGCCGACACGCTGCCGGTAGCCCTTCGACAACTTCCCGCACGCGCGGTTCGCCATGTCGTCGACGTGCGCCTTGCGCATCGCCGTGTCGACCCGCTGCCCCCGCTCGGCCGCCCCCATGGGCCCGAGCTTGAGCTTGCCCACGAACGTCAGGTATTCGCGGACGGTCATTTCGGGGTAGAGCGGCGGGGTTTCGGGCAGGTACCCGGTGTGGCGTTTGGCTTCGAGCGGGTTGGCGAAGACGTCGTAGCCGGCGACGACGGCCGTGCCCTCGGTGGCCGGCATGTAGCCGGTGAGGACGCGCATCGTCGTTGTCTTGCCGGCCCCGTTGGGGCCAAGAAACCCGAGAATTTCGCCTTTCTCGACCTTGAAGCTGACGTCGTTGACGGCTGTGAACGGCCCGTAGCGCTTGGTGAGGTGTTGCACCTCAATCATGAGTACTCCCTCGAGGGGCGTCGACGCGGATGAAGTGGAGTGGCTCTAACTGGCAGAGACCGGCCCAGTTAGGGGACAGCCACGAATCGTAGTTCCAGCCGAAAAGACGTGTCAACCGGGCGGATGGTTTGGGCAGGGGCTCGGGGCGGGGCAAGGGCGGATGACGCACGCGAAGACGGCTTGCATGTATGAGCAACTGCTCATATATTCATATATGACATGCCGACAACCCTCGCCCCGCCGTCATCCCCCGCGACCGGCCGCTGCGGCGCGGACCATGCCGACCCGG
>CALFMR010000363.1 GCA_937880585.1 uncultured Acidobacteriota bacterium | reverse complement strand
CTGTATCCACTCGAGTGCGTCGCGCTGCGCTACTTCAACGTCTACGGTCCGCACCAGCGCTACGACGCGTACGGCAACGTCATTCCGATCTTCGCGCACCGTGCGCTGCGCGGCGAGCCCATCACCATCTACGGCGACGGCGAACAGACGCGCGATTTCGTCAACGTGCGCGACGTGGCGGCCGCGAATCTCGCCGCGGCGCGGACCGCGGGCGTGTCCGGCGCGTTCAACATCGCGAGCGGCACACGCATCACCATCAACCGGCTCGCCGATCTCGTCGTGGCCGCCAGCGGCGGGCGCTCGACGATCAGGCATGGCGACCCGCGCAAGGGGGACGTGCGCCATAGCCTCGCGGACATTTCGGCCGCGCGTGACGCGTTCGGCTACGCGCCGAACGTGACGCTCGAGGGTGGCCTGCCCGACTACATGACGTGGTGCCGCGACACGCTGGCGCCGGCTGGCTGAGCGTGCCTCGAGACACGCCGGCCCCGCCGATGCGCGTACTGTTGCTGTCGCTCGTCTTCCGGCCCGACAACGTCTCGACGGCGCACATCATGGCCGATCTCGCGGCCGATCTCGTCACCTCCGGCCATCACGTCTCCGTATTCACGACGACGCCCCATTACAACCGCGATCGCGGTGCGGAGGAGTCCCAACGCCTGCGTTGGTTCTGGGGCCCGCTGCTACGGACGAGCGAGTCTCACGGCGCACGGGTGTATCACGCCTGGATGCCTCGGAAGGGCGCGAGCGTCATCTTGCGGCTCGCGGCGTGGGTCTGGTTCCATCTCGTCAGCACGGTCGCCGCGATTCTCCTGGGCGGGCCGACGGACGTGATTCTCGCGCCATCGCCACCGCTGACCGTCGGCGTCAGCGCCTGGATCGTCGGCCGGCTTCGCGGCGCGCCATTCGTCTACAACGTGCAGGAGATCTACCCCGACATCGCGATCAACCTCGGCGCGCTGAAGAACCGGCGACTGATTCGCGTGCTCCGCGGACTCGAACGGTTCGTCTATCGGCGAGCGCATACCATCACCGCGATCTCACAAAGGATGCGCGAGCGGCTGCTCGAGAAGGGCGTCGCCGGCGACAAGGTCGTCATCATCCCGAACTTCGTGGACGTGGAGAGCCTGACGCCTCGGCCCAAGGACAACGCCTTCAGTCGCGAGCTCGGCGTCGTGGACAAGTTCATCGTGAGCTACGCCGGAAACATCGGACCTGCGCAGGGCCTCGAGTGTTTCATCGACGCCGCGGCTCTTCTTCGAGATCTGCCGGACGTTCGTTTGATGCTCATCGGTGATGGCAGCCTGGTCGTGCCTCTCCGGGAGCGTGCGGCGGCACTCGGGTTGACGAACGTCGTCATCGTCCCGTATCAGCCGTTTTCGCGCGTTCCCGATATCTACGGCGCATCCGACGTGTGCGTCGTCGCGCAGGCGGCGGCGACGGCGTCCGACGCCATTCCGTCGAAGGTCTACCGCATCATGGCCTGCGAGCGTCCCATCGTCGCGGCGACCGAGCCGGCATCCGACTTGGCGCGCCTCGTGTTGGAGGCCGACGCTGGCGTCGTGATCGCGCCGGGTTCCGCCGACGGCCTCGCAGCCGCGGTCCGCGACGCGGTGGCGCACCCGGACCTGTGGGCCGCTCGCGGGGTGTCCGGACGTCGTCACGTGCTGACGCAGTACACTCGCCGCACGGTCAGCGCGCACTATCGCGATACGCTCAGCCACGCGGCGCGCGATCGCGCGGAGGAACGCTCGTGAACCTGCTCGTACTTGGCGGCGACGGCATGCTGGGCCACCAGCTCCTGCACGAGTGGCGGGAGCGTCACCACGTGGCCGCGACGTTCCATCAGCCGATGGCCGCCTACGACCACGTGTTGGATGTGACCCGCGTTCGCACGTTCGGCGAAGTCGACGCGGGTGATTTCGCGCGCGTGCGCGCCATCGTGCACGAGGTGAAACCGGATGCCGTCATCAACGGCATCGGGATCGTCAAGCAGCGTGCGGAGGCCAAGGCCGCGATACCGTCGATCGAGATCAATGCGCTGCTGCCGCACCGGCTCGCGGACGTCTGTCACGAGCATGGCGCGCGCCTCGTCCACATCAGCACGGACTGCGTGTTCTCCGGCCGCGCGGGCAACTATCGCGAAACCGACGTGCCCGATCCGGTCGATCTCTACGGCCGATCGAAGCTCCTCGGTGAAGTCGGCTACGCGCCAGGCCTGACGCTGCGCACGTCGATCATCGGCCTGGAGCTTTCGCGATTCACGGGACTCGTGGAGTGGTTCCTGGCGGCGCGCGGCACCATTCGCGGTTTCCGCCGCGCGATCTACAGCGGCTTCACCACGCACGCGATGGCCGCGCTCATCGAGCAGGTGCTGACGTCGCACCAGAACTTGTCGGGCTTGTGGCACGTCGCGTCGACGCCCATCACGAAATACAATCTTCTCACCCAGCTCGCCGCCGCTCTTGGGCGTACGGACGTCGACATCGTGCCGGACGATGACTTCGCGTGCGACCGGAGTTTGTCGGCGGACGCCTTCGCGCGGGAGGTCGGCTATCGGCCCCCGACGTGGCACGACATGATTGCCGGCCTCGCGGACGAGATTCGCGTCCGCGACCGCCGGCGCGCCGGCGCGTGACGACCCGCGCGGCAGGAAGGACGAACGGCCCTCGCATGGATTTGACCGGGAAACGTGTGCTCGTGACGGGCGGGACGGGATCGCTCGGCAAGGTGCTCGTGCGGCGCCTGCTCGCCGCCGAGCGCGGCACGCCCAGCAAAATCATCGTGCTCTCGCGCGACGAAGCCAAACAGCACGATATGCGGCTCTCCTATCAGCAGCTCGAGGGCAGCACCGACGAAGTCATCTATCAGAACTTCAATCGCCTGCTCGAGTTCCGCATCGGCGACGTGCGGAGCTACGCCGACGTCTCGTCCGCCGTGCGCGACGCCGACGTCGTCGTCAACGCGGCCGCGCTGAAGCAGGTGCCGGTCTGTGAGTACTTTCCCGAACAGGCGGTCCTGACCAACTGCGACGGCGCGGCGAACCTCGTGCGGGCCATTCGCGAGTGCCGGCTGCCGGTCGAGGTCGTGGTCGGAGTCAGCACCGACAAGGCGTGCAAGCCCGTCAACGTGATGGGCATGTCGAAGGCGGTCGCCGAGCGGATCTTCATCGCGGCCAACGTGCTCAATCCGGGCACGCGCTTCGTCTGCGTGCGGTACGGCAACGTGCTGGCGTCGCGCGGATCGGTCGTGCCGCTCTTCCATCAGCAGATTCGCGCCGGCGGACCGGTGACGGTCACGAGCGACCGGATGACGCGTTTTCTCATGTCGCTGGACCAGGCCGTGGACACGATCTTCGAGGCGCTCGCGCACGCGCTCGCGGGCGAGATCGTGATTCCAAAGGCCCCGTCGGCGAACGTCATCGACCTGGCGCGCGCGCTCATCGGCGATCGCGGCGTCGAGATCAAGATCACCGGCATCAGGCCCGGCGAGAAGCAGCACGAGATCCTGGTGTCTGAGGGTGAGTGCCATCACACCTACGCGCGCGGCCGCTACTACGCGATTGCGCCGATGCTGCCGGAGCTCGCGGCGTCGGCGCCGGCCGGCC
>CALFMR010000362.1 GCA_937880585.1 uncultured Acidobacteriota bacterium | reverse complement strand
GGCATTCGCGAAGAGGTTCCAGTCCTCGAGCGGCCCGAGTGATGGCGTCCAGATGAACACGAACAGCAGCATGACGCCGGAGGCGATAGCCAGGTGCCGCCGGCGGTCGCGAGCGACCGCCGGCCTCACGTCCGTGGCGCTGGCCGCGCGGCTCGCGAACGCGAGCGGCGCGGCCAGCACCACGGCGGGACACAGGAGCAGCAACACGTTGAGCTGCGCCCAGACGTGCGCGGGCGTCGGCGCCGACAGCACCGTGCCGTAGTGTCCGCCGTTGCCCGCGGCGTGGCTCGACCAGAACGCCGACAGCGGCAGGTGCCAGTGCCACTCGCACAGCGCGGCCGTCGTCGCAAAGACGACGACGGCCGCGAGCGAGGCACGAGCGACCGCCCGTGCCTCGCCTCGCCGCCAGGCCACGCCCCAGAGATACAGGAGCGACGGCGCGAGAAACCCCGCGAGCAGATGGAACATCGCGGCGACGGCCAGCGCGACCGTGGGCCAGAGAATCGATGTCTTCGCCTGCAGATAGCGTTCGCTCGCGAGGAAATACGCCATCACCAAGACGGCGGTGAGCGTGTAGTTCTCGACGTCGCCAAAGAAGAGCTGTACGAAGCCGCCCGCGCAGACGAGCGCCGCGAATACGGCCGGACGCCGCGGCGCGACCAGGCGTGCGTAGCCGATGAGCAGCCAGATGAATACACCGCCAGCGGCGACCGACAGCACGCGATAGACCTCGGCGACATCCCATCCCCGCCACGCATGCGCCCACGCCCACGCGCGCGAGTGGACGACGAACTCGAGGATCTCGTCGTAGGTGGCGAACACGCCAGCGGTCGGCACCGCGTGTTCGAACTTCGCCTGGAACGCGAGGCCGTCTGGATTGATGTGCTCGGTGCGCGCGGCCCAGAAGATGACGACAGCGGCGACCGCCAGCACGAGCCGGCCAACGGGCCGGCTCGCGAAGCGGTCGACGGCAGCGAGCGCCGCGCTGGCGCGGCCACGCGCCAGCGCGACGCCAAGCAGGCACGCGCCGGCGACCAGCGCCAGCGCGAACGGGCCCGACGGGCGGAGCCCGTCGAGCCCGAACCGAACCGCCGGCAGCGCGCCAGCCGGCGCGCTGCCGGCGAGGGCGTAGGCGGCCGCCAGGATGGCGGCCGCCGTCCAGGCCAGCCGCTCGCTCCACGACATGTCGAACGTGCGGCTGGCCGGCACTTATCGTGTCGTCACAGATCCACGACCTCGACGTCGGACGCCGAGAGCGGATGCCCGAGGAAACGCGCGCCGACTTTCGCGAACCGCTCCGCGCCATCGGTCGCGAGCAGCGTCGTCGCGCCGGGTTGCTCGGATTGTCGAAGCAGTCCCATCCGCGCGAGCACCGTCGCGACTTCCTCGGCCGTCGTCGTCGCCGAGTCCACGATCGTCGGGCCCTCGCCAATCGCGCGACGGATCGGTTCAGCTAGCAGCGGAAAGTGCGTGCATCCGAGCACGACGCTGTCGGGCATCGCATCGGATCCCCGCGCGCGCACAGGATCGAGATACTCACGCGCCACCGCGTCGGCGATCGGCCCGTCGCTCCACCCTTCTTCCGCGAGCGACACGAGCAGCGAGCACGCCACCTCGTCGACGTGCGCGTCGGGCGCCAGCGCGCGGATCGCGCGTGCGTACGCGTGATGCGTGACGGTCGATTCGGTCGCGAGCACCAGGTGCCGCTGCCGCCGGCTCGCCGCCACCGCTGCGGCGGCGCCGGGCTCGACGACGCCGATGACGGGCAGCGGATCGAAGCGCTCGCGCAGCGGTTCGATCGAAAGAGCCGACGCCGTGTTGCACGCGACGACCAGCAGTTTGATGCCGCGCGCGACGAGATGATCGGTCGCCTGCGTCGCATAGCGCAGCACGGACTGCGGGCTCTTCGTGCCGTACGGCACGCGCGCCGTGTCGCCGAGATAGATCATCGACTCGGCCGGCAGGCGCCGGCGCAGCGCGCGCAGCACCGTCAGCCCGCCGACGCCCGAATCGAAGAGCCCGATCGGCTGCGCCGGATCGACGCGTGCGCTCATCGATGCGCCGCCAGAAAGACGACGCACACGGGCGCGCCGACCTGCAGGGTCTGTCCCGTCGAAGTGAGATGGCCGGTGTCGGGATCGATCCGAAAGACGGTGACGGAGTTCGAGTCCTGATTCGCGGCAATGAGATACGTGCCGCTCGGATCGATGCCGAAGCCGCGCGGCGTCTTGCCGCCGCTCGGCTGGTTCTCGACATAGCTCAAGCTGCCCGACGAGGCATCGACCGCGAAGTGCGTGATGCTGTCGTGCCCGCGCGTCGACGCGTAGAGCACGCGCCCCGACGGCAGGAGCGCGATCTCGGCCGCGCCCCACGAGGGTTGCGGATCGACGCCCGGTGGAAGCGCGGAAATCGTGTCGCCCGCCGTGAGCGCGCCGGTCGTCGTGTTGCACGTGAACGAGGTGATCGTGCAGCCCATCTCGTTGATGAGGTAGGCGTGCGTGCCCGACGCGTCGAAGACCATGTGCCGGGGCCCGGCGCCGGCCGGCGCGGTCGCGAACGGCGGATCGTTCGGCGTCAGCTTCCCGGTCGCCGCGTCGAAGCGGTAGATCATCACCTTGTCGAGTCCGAGGTCGTCGACGTACACGAACCGGTTGGTGGCGTCGACCGTAACGGCGTGCGCGTGCGCGGACGATTGCCGGCGCGGATTGACGCTCGATCCGGTGTGCTGGATGACGGCCGACGGTGCCTTCAGGCTCCCGTCAGCCGCGATCGGCAGCACCTCGACCGTGCCGCTCGTGTAGTTGGCGACGAGCACGTTCTGTCCCGTCCGATCGACGACGAGGTGCGCGGGATCGGCGCCGCCCGACGGCTGCGTGTTGAGCTTCGTGAGCAGCCCGGTCTTCGCGTCAATCGCGAAGCTCGTCACCGAGCCGCCGCTCTTCCCCGCTGCGTCGTGCGTCTCGTTGACCGCGTAGAGGAAGCGGCCGTTCGGGTGCAGCGCGAGGAAGCTTGGATTCTCGGTCGACGCCGCCAGCACGGGCGCGTCGAGCATGCCGGTGGCAGGGCTGAACCGCGAGACGTAGATGCCCTGGCTCTGGCCGCTCGTGTAAGTGCCGAAGTAGACGAGCAGGTTGTTCGGAACGGGTGTTGGCGCCATGGACGTGCTGACGCAGCCGGCCGCGGTCGCAAGCGCTGCGGCCACGGCCAGCCGCCGGAGGAGACGGATGCACATGCCGAGATCAGACAACGCCGGCTCCGCGAATACAAGCGGCGCCCGACTGATCAATGATGACGCCTGTCATGTCCATCTGGCCGGCCGCCGACCGTCGTCCGTCGCGGCGCGAGTTCGTCGCGTCGGCAGCCGCCACGATCGCGGCCGTCGCGTGGCCGTCCCGTACGCGCGCCATCGCCGCCACCGCCCGGCCGACGCCGTCGCCCTCGCAACTGGCCTGGCAGCGCGACGAGCTCGCGATGTTCGTCCACTTCGGCGTCAACACGTTCACCGATCGCGAATGGGGCGACGGCCACGAAGACCCGGCGATTTTCGCGCCTACGCAGCTTGACGCGCGCCAGTGGGCCCGCACGGCGCGCGCCGCCGGCTTCCGCGCGATGATTCTGACCGCCAAGCACCACGACGGCTTCTGTCTCTGGCCGACGAAGACGACGCGACACTCCGTGGCCTCGAGCCCGTGGCGCGACGGCCACGGCGACGTCGTCCGCGAGTTCGTCGACGCGTGCCGCGCGGAGGGCCTGAAACCTGGACTCTATCTTTCGCCGTGGGATCGACACGAGCCGCGCTACGGCGACTCGCCGCGCTACAACGATTTCTACGCCGACCAGTTGACCGAGCTCTTGACCGGCTACGGCACGATTCACGAAGTCTGGTTCGACGGCGCGAACGGCGAAGGACCCAACGGACGGCGGCAGGAATACGACTGGCCGCGCGTGTGGTCGACGGTGCATAAGCTTCAGCCGCAGGCCGTGATCTTTTCGGATGCCGGACCGGACGTGCGATGGATCGGCAACGAACGCGGCAGCGCGGGCGATACGAACTGGTCGACGGTCGATCCCGCCGTGGTCTCCTATCCAGGTGCGAGCGGACCGGCGGTCACGGCGATGCTGCAGCATGGCGATCCCGACGGCACGGTCTGGCGCCCGGGCGAAACGGACGTGTCGATTCGTCCCGGCTGGTTCCACCACGCGCGCGAGAACGCGCGGGTGAAGTCGGTCGACGACCTGCTGTCGATCTATTTCACGTCGGTGGGCCGCAACTCGAAGCTGCTGCTGAACGTGCCGCCAGGGCCCGATGGGCAACTGGACGCGGTCGACGTGACGCGCCTGTCCGATTGGCACGCACGGCTCGGTTCCGTATTCGGCGAAAACGCTGCGGCCGGACGACGTATTCGCTGGCGCGCCAATGGCGCGCGCGGCCGCACCGGCGAGCTCGATCTCGAACACTCGACGCCGATCGCCATCGTCGATCTCGGCGAGGACATCACGCGCGGCCAGATCGTTGCACGCTATCGGGTCGAAGGCCGTGACGCGGGCGACTGGCAGGTGCTCAGCCGAGGCACGACGATCGGCTATCGCAAGCTCGATCGCGTCGAGTCGCCGATCCCGGTCCGCCACGTGCGTATCGTGATCGAAGACGCACTCGAGACGTCGCGCGATGTACACGTCGCCCTATATCAAGGATCATGAGCACCGGAAGTCAACGTGAACGACGCGCCGAAGGCGCCTCATCCGTTCGAAGTTCGAAGGTCCAAGTTCGAAGTTTTGTGCAATCGCAGGAGACCTTCATGTCC
>CALFMR010000361.1 GCA_937880585.1 uncultured Acidobacteriota bacterium | reverse complement strand
GAGGGCCGAAGACGCGGAGCAGCGGCGATCGCCTCCTCGCCGGCATTCGCTCGCGGACGTCCGTGCGCGCGTTCTCCGATCGCACCGTTTCGCACAGCTATGCCAACGACGTCGTCTGGGCCACCGATCGGTTGATCGAAGACGACGCGCCCGGCGGCGTGTATCACTGCGTCAACAGCGGATGGGCGACCTGGGCCGACGTGGCGCACGAGCTTGCACGGCTCGCCGGACGTCCTGACGCGGACATCGTCGAAGTGCCCGCATCTGCCGCCGGACTCATCGCGCCGCGCCCGCGCTTTGCCGCGCTGTCGAATGCGAAGCTCGCTGCCGCCGGCATCGTGATGCCGGCCTGGCAGGACGCCCTCGCCCGTCACGTCGCGTCGTCGTCGGCCGAGTGAACGAGGTTCCGGGTTCCCCCTGGGCCTGAAGGCCCAGGGCTCCACAGAGGAAGGCCGCCGCGACACTCCGTCGAGCCTCCGCAGCCACCTCGTGCGGCCAGCCGACAACCCTCCACAGAGGAAGGCCGCTGCGACATTTCGTGGAGCCCCGGGTCTTCAGACCCGGGGAGAACCTGGAACCTTCACTCCCCCGCGACGATTCCCGCGACCATTTCGCCGATGGCGAGACTTGCCGTGAGGCCGGGCGACTCGATGCCCGCGACCTGAATGAGATGCGGATTCCTCGCGTCGCGGCCGATGCGGAAATCGGCGAACCGTTCCGACGCGGGATGCAGCTTCGCGCGGATGCCGCTGCCGCCAAGTCGCAGATCTGACTTGCGCGCCGCGGGCAGGAGCGCCTGCACCGGCTCGACGAACGCCTCGATCGGAAGCCGATCGCGCTCGTAATCGTTCTTGTCGTCCTGGAAGTGTACCGTCGGTCCAATCCACACCGCGCCGTCGAGCGTCTTCGTGAAATGCACGCCGAGACTGTGTCCCTGCGGATGCGGTACCGGATAGACCAGTCCGCGCACGAGATCGCGCGCCGACGTCGCGAGCTCGGCGTACTCGCCGCGGCACGGGTAGATCGTGAACGGCTCGCCGCCGGCCATCGCCGACACCTCGTCGGCCCAGAGGCCCGCGGCGTTGACGACGACCTCGGCCTCGATGCGCTCGCGCGGCGTGACGACGACGAGGCCGTCCGGCGCCGGCTCGATGGCCTCGACTGGCGTGCCGTAGAGCACGATGCCATCGGCGTTCACGAGGTCCGCTTCGAGCGCGCCCAGGTACGCTTCGACTTCGAGCCACCCTGTATCGGGCGACCAGAGCGCGTGGTCCGCTCGAACATTCGGCTCGCGCGCCGCGACGAATGCGCGATCGACGGGCGTCACGCGCGCGCCGGCCGCGGCCGCGAGCGTCGCGACGCGGTCGAGCGCGGCCTCTTCTCCTGTTTGCGCGACGACGAGCTTGCCGCAGCGGACGTGCGGGACGCGCGCAGTCTTGCAGAAGGCATAGAGACGCTCGCGTCCATCGACGCACAGCCGCGCCTTGAGCGATCCGGCGGGATAGTAGAGGCCCGCGTGAATGACGCCGCTGTTGTGCGTCGACATCTCCGCGCCCGGACGGTCGTGGCGATCGAGAACGCAGACGACATCGCCGCGGCGCGCCAGCGCGCGCGCGCACGCCAGCCCCGCGACGCCCGCTCCAATGACGACAATCATCGACGATTGCTCCTGTGTGCGGCTCCGGTCACGCGCGTCATTCTATCGATTGGCGCATGCATCGCCGGCCGTCATCGCGCCGTGCGTGCATCGCGCCGGACGCCGCCGAATGGCGCCAACCGCTGTGGTATCGTGATCGGCTCATGGCCACGCGTGCGCTGATTACAGGGATAACGGGCCAGGACGGATCGTATCTCGCCGAGCTGCTGCTCGATCAGGGCTACGAGGTGTACGGCCTCGTCCGCCGGCTGTCGGCGTCCAACGCCTGGCGCATCGAGCACCTGCTCGATCGTGTCACGCTCATCCCCGGCGATCTGCTCGATCAGTTGTCGCTCATCCGTGTGCTCGAGCGCGTGCGGCCACGCGAGCTGTACAACCTCGCGGCGATGTCGTTCGTCCCGGCGTCCTGGGATCAACCGATGCTGACCGGCGAGTTCAACTCGCAGGCCGTCACCCGCGTGCTCGAAGCGGTACGCGTCGTCGATCCCGGCGTCCGCATCTACCAGGCCTCCTCGTCGGAGATGTTCGGCAAGGTGCGCGAGGTGCCGCAGCGCGAGACGACGCCGTTCTATCCGCGTAGTCCGTACGGCGTCTCGAAGGCGTTCGCGCACTACATCACGGTCAACTATCGCGAGAGCTACGGCCTGTTCGCGGTCTCGGGCATTCTCTTCAACCACGAATCGCCGCGGCGCGGTATCGAGTTCGTCACGCGCAAGGTCACCGACGGCGTGGCGCGCATCAAGCTCGGACGCGCGGCCGAGCTCCGACTCGGCAACCTCGCCGCGCAGCGCGACTGGGGCTTCGCGGGCGACTACGTCCGCGCGATGTGGCGGATGCTCCAGCAGGATGCCGCCGACGACTACGTCATCGCGACCGGCGTCAGCCACTCGGTGGAGGATCTCGTGCGCGTCGCGTTCTCGCACGTCGGCCTCGACTGGCGCGCGTACGTGAAAGAGGATCCCGCGCTGCTCCGCCCGGCGGAGGTCGACCACTTGATTGGCGACGCGTCCAAGGCGCGCCGCGTGCTCGGGTGGACGCCGACGGTGGACTTCGAATCGCTCGTGCGCATGATGGTCGACGCCGATCTCGAGCGGGTCGGCCGCACTCCCCCACAGTAGTCCGCCGCATCCGGCGGCACCGTCGTCCCGGCGCGCCTGAGCCGGCCGTGCTACACTCGTGTCATTGGGCTGACCGGCCGGTCAGTCCGTTAGCCCCATGAGTTCACCGGCCCGCCGAACCAAGGCCCATGTCGTCTCTGATTTCCGCCGCGCGCAGATCCTGCAGGCGGCGCGGCAGAGCGTGATCCGCCACGGCATTGCCGCGACGACCGTCGACGGCATCGCGCGGTCGGCCGGCGTCGCCAAGGGGACCGTCTACCTGTACTATCGATCGAAGGACGACATCCTGCGCCAGCTCGTGGGCCAGGATCTCGCGGAGTTCCAGCACGACACGGTGCCCGGCATCACCGGTCCCGGCACCGTCGATGCGCGGCTGCGGGCGTTCTTCCAGGCGACACTTGCGTTCTTCGAGCGCCATCGGGACTTCCTGGATCAGTGCCAGATCGAGATGAGCCTCGAGGTCCGGCGCAAGGCGCGGCAACGCGTGGGCCTCGTCTTCGCCGCGCAGGTCGATGCCTGGCGCGACGCACTGGCAACGGCCGCGCGCGGCCGGCGCGTGCGCACGGTCGATGCCGACGGCGCCGCCCGCGCGATCGTCAGCTTCGCGCACGGGCTCGCCGTTCAGCGCCTGCGCGGCTGGTGCACGACGCCGATCGACAGCTCGGTCGACCGCGCGACCACGCTCATTTGGCAAGGACTCGTCCGACGATGACGCCACGTTCGTTTGTCGTTCCTCTGATCGCCCTCCTGGCGGCGCCCGCGGCCGCCCGTGCCCAGGGCCCGGCGCCGCCCGCCTCGCTCCTCCACGGCGTGCCGGGCCAGACGGCGCCGACCGCCGAGCCGCTGCCGTTGTCGCTCGCCGACGCCGTGCACCGCGGCCTCGATCACAACCTCGCCGTGATCGTGCAGGAACAGCAGGTCGCGACCGCGAGCAGCGAGCGGCTGCGCGCACTGAGCGATCTCCTGCCGCACGCCGACGTCAGCGTCACCCAGAGCACGCAGATCCTCAACACGGCCGCCTTCGGCTTCAACGGGTTCGGCGGCCTGCCCAATCTCATCGGTCCGTTCGGCGTGTTCGACGCGCGGCTGCGCGTGTCGGCGCCGCTCGTGGATCTCAACGCGCTCCACGCGCTGCAGTCCGAGCGCGCGGCCGACCAGGCCGCCGCGGCCGATCTCGGCGACGTCCGCGAGACGGTCGTGCTGGCCGTCGGCAACGTCTATCTCGAGGCGCGCGCCGACGAGTCGCGCGTCGCCGCGGCGCAGGCGCAGGTGACCACCGCCGACGCGCTCGTCCGGCTCGCCGAAGATCAGAACGCCGCCGGCCTCGTCGCACGCATCGACGTCGTCGGCCAGCAGGTACAGCAGCAGTTGGCGCGCGCGGCGCTCATTCGCGCCCAGAACGCGCTCGCGAAACACGAGCTGCAGCTCGCGCGTGCGATTGGACTGCCGGCCGGCCAGGCCATCACGCTGACCGACACGGCGGCCTTCAGTCCCGCGCCAGACATCGAGCTCGACGCCGCCGTGACCGAAGCCACGGCGCACCGCAACGACCTGAAAGCGGCGCGCGCACGTGCGGAGTCGGCGCGTGCCGATCGCGCGGCCGCCGTGGCCAAGATGCTGCCGAGCCTGTACATGAACGCCGACGTCGGCACGCTCGGCAACACAGCCGCGGGATCGCTGCGCACCTACACGGTCGCGGCCAGAGTGCGCGTGCAGGTGTTCGAAGGCGGCGCCAATCGCGCGGGCATCGCGCGCGCCGACGCCCTCGTCAAGCAGCGCGAGGCGGAGCTCGCCGACGTCGAAGCCGGCGTCCGCTACGAAATTTCCGAGGCGCTGCTCGATCTCAAAGGGGCGGCCGCGGCCGTCGACGTCGCGCGACAGCAGCAGACACTGGCGCAGGACGAGCTTCGGCAGGCGCAAGACCGCTTCCAGGCCGGCGTCGCGACGAGCGTCGAGCTCGTGCAGGCGCAGGACGCCGTCGCGCGCGGGAGCGAGCAGTACATCGAGAGCGTCTACGAGCACAACCTCGCGAAAGCGAGGCTCGCCCGCGCGCTCGGCGAAGTCGAAAGCCGATTTCTGGATCTGGTCGGAGGATCACGATAGATGGCCATCCCCTTGTTGGGCAGAATCAAGCGTTCCTGGCTTCTCGCCGGCGGCGCGGTGATCGTGCTGATCGCCGCGTTCCTCCTCTGGCGCCACATCTGGCCGCGCGAGTCGACCGACGACGCGCAGGTGGCGGGACACGTGAGCCCGATCGCCACGCGCGTCGGCGGCACCGTGACGGCGATTCACGTGAAGGACAACCAGCAGGTCCACGCCGGCGACGTCCTCATCGAGATCGATCGGCGCGACTACGAGCTCGCGGTTTCACACGCCGAGGCTGATCTGGCGGCCGCCGAGGCGGCGGCTCGTGCCGCGCGCGCCAGCGTGCCGGTCACCTCCGCCAACGCGCAGAGCGAGATGCACGTCACCGAGGCGGGGACGGGCAACGCCGAGGCGGCCCTCCGCGCGTCGGAGCGAGAGGTCGACGCCGCGCAGGCCAAGCTCACGGCCGCGCGCGCGCACCTCGCGGAGGTCACGGCCAACGCCACGCGCGCCACCAAGGATCTCGATCGGTTGAAGACGCTCATCGCCAAGGACGAAGTCCCGCGCCAGCAGTACGACATGGCCGAGGCGACCGCCAAGGCCACCGACGCGACCGTCGCCTCCGCGGAGGCCTCGATTCACGAAGCGCAGGCCAACCTCGAAGTCGCCCAATCGCGGCGCGATCAGGCGGCGGGCGCCCTCGCGCAGGCCAAGGCGCAGGCCACGGCGGCCGCCACCGCGCCGCAGCAGATCGCGCTCATCGAGGCGCGCGCCGCCGCGGCCGACGCGCAGGTCATGCAGGCGCGCGCGGCCCTCGACGTGGCCAAGCTGAATCTCGATCGGACGACCGTCCGCGCGCCGAGCAACGGGCTCGTCAGCCGGCGCTCGGTCGAAGTCGGTCAGGTCGTGCAGGCGGGGCAGCCCGTCATGGCGCTCACGGCGCTCGATGAAGTGTGGGT
>CALFMR010000360.1 GCA_937880585.1 uncultured Acidobacteriota bacterium | reverse complement strand
TGGTTTCGCGACGCGAAGTTCGGCATCTGGGCGCACTGGAGCGCGCAGTGCGTGCCCGAGCAAGGCGACTGGTATGGCCGGAAGATGTACCTGCAGGGCGATCCCGACTACGAGTACCACGTCAAGACGTACGGGCACCCATCGAAGGTCGGCTTCATGGAGATCGATCGGCAGTGGACGGCCGATCGCTGGGAGCCCGAGGCGCTGATGGATCGCTACCAGCGCGCGGGCGCGAAGTATTTCTTCGCGCTGGCCAACCATCACGACAACTTCGACAACTTCGACTCGACCTATCACGCGTGGAACTCGGTTCGCATCGGGCCGAAGAAAGACATCATCGGCACGTGGGCAAGAGCCGCGCGCGATCGTGGCGTCAAGTTCGGCGTGAGCAATCACTCGGCGCACGCGTGGCACTGGTTCCAGGTCGCCTACGGCTACGACGGCGAGGGCCCGCTCGCCGGCGTCCGCTACGACGCCTATCGGCTGACGAAAGCCGACGGCAAGGGCACGTGGTGGGAGGGACTCGATCCGCAGGAGCTCTACACCGGCCGGAACATCGTGATTCCCGACGGCATCGCCGGCGCGCGCGCGGTCCTCGACTGGCACAACAAGCACGATGGTCAGTGGACCGAAGCCCCGCCGCCCGACAACCAGGCGTTCGTCGATCGCTGGTTCCTGCGCTGTCAGGAGCTGATGGACAAGTACCAGCCGGACGTCGTGTATTTCGACGACACCGAGCTGCCGCTCGGCCAGGCCGGGCTCGACGCGGTCGCGCATTACTACAACTCGTCGATGGCTCGTCATGGCGGCGTGCTCGACGTCGTCGCCACCGGCAAGAAGATGACGGCCGCGCATCGCGCAGCGGTCGTCGAAGACATCGAGCGCGGTGTCGCCACCGAGATTCGTCCGGCGCCCTGGCAGACCGACACGTGCATCGGCGACTGGCACTACAGCCGAGCCATCGCGGAGGAGAATCGCTACAAGACCGTGCCGCAGGTCGTCACCATGCTCCTCGACATCGTCAGCAAGAACGGCAATCTGATGCTGAGCATCCCGGTGCGGGGCAACGGCACGATTGACGAGCGCGAGATCGAGTTTCTCGATGGACTGACAGCGTGGATGCGCGTGAACGGTGAAGGAATCTTCGGCAGCCGGCCATGGCAGGTGTATGGCGAAGGCCCGTCGACCGAAGGCGCGCTGGAAGCCGGGCGCTTCGGCGGCGCGCGCGACGTGCGCGCCTACACGGCGAAGGATGTCCGCTTCACGACGCGCGGCGACACGCTGTATGCGTATCTCCTGGCGAAGCCATCCGACCCGCGCGTGACGATCTCGTCGCTCGCGACCTCGTCGCCGCACACTGCCGGACGCAAGGTTCAAGACGTGTCGCTTCTCGGCGCCGATGGCAAGCTGCAGTGGACGCAGGACGCCAGCGGACTCACGGTCCAATTGCCTGACGCGACGCCAGGCGCTCACACGGTCGCGCTCCAGATCAAAGGATTGCTCTGACCGTGCGGGGACCGTTCGTCCCGGCCAGCGAGTCGCTGCCCGAGATCACGGCCAAGGCCGTCGTCCTCGGCGTCGTGCTGGCCGCGATTCTCGCCGGCGCCAATGCGTATCTCGGCCTCTTCGCGGGCATGACGGTGTCGGCCAGCATCCCGGCCGCCGTCATCTCGATGGGCGTGCTGAAGCTCTTCCGCCGCTCGAACATCCTCGAGAACAACATCGTCCAGACGACGGCGAGCGCGGGCGAGTCGCTGGCGGCGGGTGTCATCTTCACATTGCCGGCGCTCATCCTGCTCGGCCAGTGGACGCGGTTCGATTTCGTGCAGACGACGCTGATCGCCGGATTCGGCGGCGTGCTGGGCGTGCTGTTCACCGTGCCGCTTCGACGCGCGCTCATCATCGAGCGGCCGCTGCAGTTCCCTGAAGGTGTCGCCTGCGCCGAAGTGCTCGAAGCCGGCGAGCGCGGCGGGCGGGGTGCGTTGTTCATGGTGGCCGCGGCTCTGACCTCGGCGTTGTTCAAGTTCGCGCAGACGGGCCTACGGCTCTGGCCCGATGCGGCGGAGTACGCGCGCACGCTCGCGGGCCGGCGTGGGCTCGCCTATGTCGGCCTCAACCTCTCGCCCGCGCTCATCGCGGTCGGCTACATCGTCGGATTGAACATCGCCGCGCTCGTGTTCATCGGCGGCGCCATCAACTGGTGGATCGCGATTCCGATGCTGACCGCGGCGGGCGGCGGCGTGCCCGGCGGGCAGACGGCGGCGGGATATGCGGGGATGCTGTGGTCGACCCAGACGCGCTATCTCGGTGTCGGCGCCATGGTGGTTGGCGGGCTGTGGGCGCTCGTGCGCATGAGCGGCAGCGTCGTTGCCGGCATTCGATCGGGGCTGGCGGCCTATCGACGGATGCGCGCCGGAGGCGCGGCCGAGCGTACCGATCGCGACATGCCGATGCCGTGGGTCGGCGCGGCGGTCGTCGTTGCCATCGTGCCGCTGTATTTCCTGTATCACCTGTTCGTCGGCAGCGCGGCCGTGAGCCTGACGATGGCGGTGATCATGGTCGGGGCGGGATTCGTGTTCTCCGCCGTCTCCGGTTACATGACCGGACTCGTCGGGTCGTCGAACAATCCGATCTCCGGCGTGACGATCGCGACGCTGCTGTTCGCGTCGTTGTTGCTCCTCGCGATCGTCGGCGGCGGCGACGCGCGCGGGCCCGCGGCGGCCATCCTGATTGGCGCGGTCGTCGCGTGCGCGGCGGCGATTGCCGGCGACAACCTGCACGATCTGAAGACGGGACATCTCGTCGGCGCGACGCCGTGGAAGCAGCAGGTGATGCTGATCGTCGGGACGCTGACGTCCGCGTTCGTGATGGCGCCCGTCCTGAACCTGCTGCTCGCGGCGTATGGCATCGGGGCCGCCACGCCCGAGCATCCGCAGGCGTTGACGGCGCCGCAGGCGACGCTCATGGCCTCGGTCGCACGCGGCGTGTTCGAGGGCGGCCTGCCGTGGGGCATGGTCGGGATGGGCGCCGCGCTCGGCGTGGCGATCATCCTCGTCGACGTGTGGCTCGAACGACGGCACGCGACGTTCCGCGCGCCGGTGCTCGCCGTGGCCGTCGGCATCTATCTGCCGTTCGAGCTGGCGACGCCGATCATGATTGGCGGCTTGACGTCGTACTTCGTGCACAGGACGGCACGTCGTCGCGCCGCGGCTGCTGCATCGACGGAGACGGATGCGGCCGAGCGGACACGAGCTGTTGAGCAGCGTGGGCTGCTGCTCGCGTCAGGTCTCATCACCGGCGAAGCGCTCGTCGGCATCGCGATGGCGATTCCCATCGTCATCGCCTCGCGCGCGGACGTGCTGGCGTTCTGGGGCGTCCACGACGCCACATGGCCAGGACTCGTACTGCTGGCGGCGATTGTTACGGCGCTCTATCGACTGAGCGTGCGGGCCTGAAGATCTGGTTCCAGGTTCCCCCCGGGCCTGAAGGCCCGGGGCTCCACGGAAAAATAGCGGACAGCGCGAATCGTCTGTGGAGCCCTGGCCCTTCAGGGCCAGGGGAACCCGGAACCCCGTCTATTTCTTCCACCCAATGTCTTCGTAGACGACGTCGGCGAAGCCTTCGGCACCGAAGTTGGCGACGTCCTTCTTTGTCGCGAAGAGCTCGGGACGCTGATAAAGCGTGATGGAGTGGACCTCCTGCCAGATCAACGCGTCGGCCTGGTTCGCGAGCTCGATGGCCTTCGTTCGGTCGAGCTCGGCGTTGGCGTGGTCGAACAGCGCATCGATTTCGTCAGAGCCAATTCGCCCGTAGTTCTGTTGCACTTGTATTCGGCCCTGCGCGTCGCGCGACGGCTTGCCGTAGATCGACTTCGACGAACTAATCGGAAAAGATGTGCCCAGCCACGAGAAAACCGTCAGGTCAAAAAGACCAGGATTGACGTATTTGTCGAAGAAGTTATTGCTCGGGACCACGCTGATGGCCAACTTCACGCCCACGGCCGCGAGCATGTTTTGAATCAACTCTGATTCCTGTCGCGACGTCGCGACTGCGGAAGGAATGACCATCGTGAGCTGGAGCGGCCTGCCGTTCTTCGTCCTGACGTCGCCGTTGAGCGTCCATCCAGCTTCGTCGAGCAGCGCCTTGGCCTTGTCGGGAGCGTACGTGCCAATGTCGCCCGAGTTGCTCCGGTAGCCTTCCTGGTTCGCCATGAAGATGTGGTTGTCGAGCGTCGTGGCCGGGACGTCGAGTGGTCCGAGCAGCGCACGGGCGATGGCTGTCCGGTCGATGGCCATGGCGATCGCTCGCCGAACGCGAACATCGTTCAGGATGTCGCCGCTGCCATTGAAGGTCACGAGTCGATAGTTCGGCCCACCGGCGACGCGCATGTCGACGTCCGCGATTCTCAGCGCGCGCTGATACTTGTCCGCGTCGGGCCCGACGTCGATGAAATCGACCTCGCCATTCGCCAGTGCGTCAATTTGCGCGTCGGGATCGATTGCGCGGAAGACGATGCGATCGAGTTTCGCCGGAGGTCCCCACCACTTGGGATCGCGAACGATTGTGATCGTCTGCGTCGTCTGATTGATCGAATCGAACTTGAATGGTCCCGCGGTCGTCCGAATACTCGTCTTCCACGCGTCATTGAAGATTGCCGGGTTGCGATTAGTGGAAGCCGGAAACAGCGGGCTGAACAGCGACTGCCAGTCGGCGAAGTGCTGCGCGAATGTGACGACGACTTCGCGATCGTCCTTTCCACGCGTGACGTTTTCGATGTCTTCGTAGCCATTGGCGGCAGAGATGCGGTACGTCTTGTTCGTGCCGTTGAGCGCCTTCCATTGCCAATAGAAATCCTGCCAGGTAATCGGGGTGCCGTCGCTCCAGACGGCCTTCGGAGCAATGTCGAAGGTGACGACCTGCTTGGGATCGGCCGTGACTGTGGGATCGGATGCCAGATAGTTGGGATTCCACCTCGGTGTTCCGTGGGCGTCCGATCGAAACATGAGCGGCATCACGGCGAAATCTACGTACTTAGTGGAGATCTCTGCGTCAATGTGGTTGTAGTTGAAGTTGGCTGGTATCTGATCCAGCGGCCAGGTCAGCGTCCCGCCATCGCGCACCTGGTCGCGGGGCAGGGGATTGATCTGATTCTCGGTGGCGCTCTGTTGCTTCGCGGGCGCCTGATTGGACGGGGCGCCGCTGCAGGCGGCAGCCACGAGTCCGAATGCCGCGGCGAGGGCCAGAAGTGCGCGTGTCTGCACGGTCGTCTTCACCAGCGTCTCCTTTCGACGAGGGCGTCCCCGAACATACACGATCACAGCATGGCGCGCGTTTCAGCGTAGTGGCACGCGTCCAGGTGATCGTCGCCGCCCGTGCGCGACAGCAGCGCGGGGGACTCTTCGATACACAGACGCCGCTGGCTGTCGTTCAGCTCTCGCGCGAACTTCTGGCAGCGCGTGCGGAAGCGGCAGCCGGACGGCGGATCGGAAGGGCTCGGCAGGTCGCCTTCGAGGACGACGCGGTGTCGGCGTCGTTCCTTTTGAGGATCGGGCAGTGGGATCGCCGAGAGCAGCGCCTGCGTGTAGGGATGGGCGGGCCGGTCGAAGACCTCGTCGACCGCGCCAATCTCGCTGAATCGGCCGAGATACATCACGGCGACGCGATCCGCGATGTGCCGGATTACCGAGAGATCGTGTGCAACGAAGAGGAAGGCCAACCCGAGCTCGGCCTTGAGCCGTTCAAGAAGATTGAGGACGCCCGCGCGGATCGACACGTCGAGCGCCGAGACCGGCTCGTCGAGCACGAGCGCCTTCGGCTCGAGTGCGAGCGCGCGCGCGATGCCGAGACGCTGGCGTTGTCCGCCCGAGAACGCCTGCGGATAACGGTTCGCGTGTTCCGGCCGCAGTCCGACGAGCGCGAGCAGGTCGCGCACGCGCCGTGCGCATTCGGCCTGCGCCGCGCCATGTGCGCGAAGCGGCTCGGCCAGCACGTCGCCAATCGGCAGCCGCGGATCGAGCGACGCCATCGGATCCTGGAAGACGACCTGCAGATCGCGCCGGACCGCGAATCGCTCACGCCGGGTCATCGCCGCCGTGTCGCGGCCGAGCACGACGATGGTCCCGGACATCGGCTTCGCCAACTCCAGAATCTCCATGATCGTCGTCGTCTTGCCGCAGCCCGATTCGCCGACGAGACCGAGCGTTTCGCCGGCGCGGATGTCGAAGCTGATGCCGTCGACGGCGTGGACCGTACCGACGCGGCGGCGGAAGACGCCCTTCGTCAGCGCGTAGGTCTTCTGGAGATCGCGAACCTCGATGATGGCGGGACGCGTCGCACGCGGCGCGCCGGCACCCGCCGTTGGCGGCACGGGGGGGGCCGGAAAGATGTCGGTGCCCGTCAGTCCGCGCGTTTCGATCTCGCCGCTGCGGTGGCACGCCGCGAGCTGTGACGGGTCGTCGTCGCGGACGCGCGCGAGCGCCGGCTCCTTCTCCACGCACACGTCGATGCGCATCGGGCAGCGCGGATGGAACGGGCAGCCGCGTGGCAGGTGGACGAGCGACGGCGGGTCGCCGTCGATGGGCGTCAGCGGCTGGCTGCGACCGGCGTCGAGCCGAGGGATCGATCCGAGCAGTCCGATCGTGTACGGCATGCGCGGGCGATAGAACGCCGCGTCGACGCTGGCCAGTTCGACGATCGCGCCGGCATACATGACGGCCACGCGGTCGGCGAAGCCGGCGACGACGCCGAGATCGTGCGTGATGATGAGAATGGCCGCGCCCGTGACGTCGCGCGCGCGCCGGAGGACGTCGAGAATCTGCGCCTGAATCGTGACGTCGAGCGCCGTCGTGGGTTCGTCCGCGATGATGACGTCCGGGTCGTTCGCAATCGCCATCGCGATCATCGCGCGCTGGCGCATGCCGCCCGAGAACTCGTGCGGAAACGCGGTGGCGCGCTGCGCGGGGTTCGGGATGCCGACGATGTCGAGCAGCTCGACGGCGCGCGCGCGGGCGGCGTCGCGGCCGATGGCCTGGTGCGCTCTGATGGCCTCCGCAATCTGATCGCCGACGGAGTAGACGGGTGTCAGCGCCGACAGCGGGTCCTGGAAGATCATCGCGATCTTCCGGCCGCGCAGGCGCGACAAGTCGGCGTCGGTCCTGCCTGTGATCTCCTCGCCGCGGAACCGCACGGAGCCGGTGACTCGCGCCGTTTCCGGCAGCAGGCCCATGATCGCGAGCGACGACACGGACTTGCCCGATCCGGATTCGCCGACCAGTCCGAGCACTTCGCCCGCGTGAACCGTGTAGCTCAGATCCCGGACGGCCGCGACGTTGCCAGCTTCGCTCGCGAATGTCACCGACAGGTGCGAGACGTCGAGCACGGGCGCCGCATCGGCGCGTGACGAGCGCGGGGACGTGAATCCGTCGACAGATGTTGCCCGCCG
>CALFMR010000359.1 GCA_937880585.1 uncultured Acidobacteriota bacterium | reverse complement strand
GCGGCCGTCGTCGTGACGTCGGAGCTTTCGCCCTATCAGCGCGCCGGCGCGCGGCTCGATGCGGTCGCCTCGTCGATCGGCGACGCGCGCAGCCTGCAGGGCGGCACGCTTCTGCCGACGTCGCTGCGCGGTCCGAACGGCCAGATGGTCGCGCTCGCGCAGGGGCCGTTGTCGATTGGCGGGTTCGGCGGCGGCAGCGGCGGGGGATCGAGCGTGCAGGTCAACCACCTCACCGTCGGCCGCATCCCGGGCGGCGCGATCGTGCAGACGGCGCAGAACACGCCCATGCCGGCGACCGACACGCTCACGTTCGCCGTGCTCGAGCCGGATTTCGTGACGGCGTCGCACGTCGTGCACGCGATCAACACGCACCTCGGCACGGACGCCGCGCACGCGGTCGACCCCGGCAGCATTCAAGTGCAGGTGCCTGAACGGTACCGGTCATCGATCCCGGAGTTCATGGCGGATCTCGAGTCGCTGCCCGTCGAAACCGACGTCGTCGCGCGCGTCGTCATCAATGAGCGCACGGGCACGGTCGTCGTCGGCGGCGATGTGCGGCTGGGACCGGCCGCCGTGGCGCACGGCAACCTGTCGGTGCGGATCTCGACGAAGTACGAAGTGAGTCAGCCGCCGCCGTTCTCGTCCGGTGGACAGACCGTCGTCGTGCCGAACGAACAGGTGGACATCCACGAGGGCACGGCAAAGCTCGTCTCGCTCGAGGAAGGCGCGACGCTCGACGCCGTCGCCGGCGCGCTGAACACCCTCGGCGCCACGCCGCGAGACATCATCGCGATCATGCAGGCGCTGAAGGCTGCCGGGGCGCTGCACGCGGAGATCGTGATTCTCTAGGCCAATGTCCAATACACCCATCGTCAATCCGCTCGTGGGCACGACGCCCGACGTGTCGGCGACGGGTGTGTCGGGCGGCGGGAAGCCGACGGCGGAGCAGATTCGCACGCTCGCGGCGCAGTTCGAATCCATGTTGTTGTCGCAGATGCTGCGCGAGATGCGTTCGTCGATGCTCGACGAAGACGAAGACCAGGCGAGCGGGTTCGGCGACGGGCCGTTGTCGGACGCGATGACGTCGCAGCTCGGCATTGCGCTCGCGCAGGCGGGTGGCATCGGACTCGCCAACGCCATCGTGTCGCCGCTCACCGCGCAGGCCGCGGGCGAGTCGACGACGACGTCCGGGTTGACGATGCCGGCGGCGTTCTCACCGGCGAGGGGCTCGTGGACGAGGCGGGCACTCGCGTCGGCCTTGACGCCGGGCATGGCCTCGGCCATCGCACCGGTCGTCGCGGCCGCATCGAACGCGGCATGGGCGCCGGTGGCGTCCGGTTCGATGACGGCGTCCGGTGTCGCCACGGCCGTCGACAGTACGGACGGTGAAATCGCCGGTGATGCCGACGCGGATGCGCCGCCGGTGACGCTCGCCGGCCGGCTCAGCTCGGCGTACGGCTGGCGGCGCGATCCGATCGACGGCACGCGCCGCTTCCACAAGGGCATCGACGTCGCGATGCCGGTCGGCCAGAGCGTGCCGGCCGCGCGCGATGGACGCGTCACGTTCGCGGGCCAGATGCGCGGGTACGGCCTTACGGTCGTCATCGATCACGGCAACGGGTTGTCGACGCGCTACGGGCATCTGTCGGCCGTCGACGTCCAGCCCGGCGAGACGGTCACCGCCGGCGAGACGATTGCGCAGTCCGGCTCGAGTGGCCGCAGCACCGGTCCGCATCTCCATTTCGAGGTGCTCGACGACGGGCAGCCCGTGAACCCGATGGTGAGCTGGGCGAAGCTGAAGGGCGAGACTGGATCAAGTTAGAAGTTCGAAGCCAGAAGCCAGAAGCCAGAACAAGTGGATTCAAGTTTTCTGATGTGAGGCCGATTTGAGCACGTGGGGACAGCTTCCCGGTATCGGGAGAGAAGGTATGAAAGTCGAAGACCCGCGTCACACCCTGGCCGCCGCGGTGAGCGCTGCGCGATTCGATCGGCCGCGCGCGACCGACACGACGAACGGCGCCTCGAGCCGCGATCACGTGCAGCTCTCGAACGATCTGGCGCTGGCTGATGCCGCGATCCGCGCCGCGGGCAGCAGCGACGTGCGTCCGGAGGCCGTCGCGCGCGGACGCGCGCTCCTCGATGCCGGCAGCCTCGGCACGGATCTCGACGCGCTGGCCGGGCACATCCTGACCGCGCTCACCGACGTCCATGACTCCCAGGCCGCCTGACGTCCTCGTGCGAATTGGCGCGGCGCTCGACGCGCTGGCCAACGCGCTCGCCGCGGGCGACGCGGCGGCCGTGCTCGCCGCCGAAGCGCCGATGGCCGACGCGGCCGCGCAACTGGCGGCCTGGCGGCCGTCCGCCGACGAACGCTCGTCGCCCGATGTCGCGCGCGCGCTCGTGGGCATTCGCGGATCGCTCGCGCGCTGCCAGGCGCTCGGTCGATCGGCCACCGATTTCTCGCGCGCCGTCCTGCCCGGCGCCGCCTACGATCGCGCGGGACGGCGTCCGCTCGCTACCGCCGCTCCCCATCATCTGACGTCGGTGTCCTGATCATGTCCGGCCTCTTCACGAGTCTTTCGACGGCATCGCAGTCGCTCGCGGCGGCCAACACGGGCATGGACGTGGCGGGGCAGAACATCGCCAACATCAACACGCCTGGTTACACGCGCCGCACGCTGCTCCTGGCCGAAGTGCCGCCCGCGACGGATCTCAGCGCGACGGGCGGCGTCACCGTACAGGGCATTCGCGCCGAGCGCGATCCGTTCGTCGAGGCGCGGCTCGCGAACGAGCAGGAAGCCGGCGCCTACGATCAGGCGACCGTCAACGGGCTCACCGACATCGAGGCCGCGGTCGGGCTGCCCGGGCAGTCGCTCGACGCGCAGCTCTCGTCGTTCTTCGATGCGTTTTCGACGCTGGCCGACGATCCGACGTCCGCGCCCGCGCGCGACGGCGTCATCGTGCAGGCGCAGCAGCTCGTCAGCGGCTTTCACGACATGGCCGATCGGCTGAGCACCGCGCGGCAGACGGCCGACACATCGATCGTCAACGACCTCGGGCAGGTCAATCAGCTCGCCGCGCAGGTCGCGCACCTGAACGACCAGATCAGCGTCAACGGTCCGGACGTCGAGAACCTCCGCGACGAGCGGAACTCGGCCGTCGCCGAGCTCGTGCGGATCACGGGAGCGGCGGTCACGTCGCGGCCTGACGGACAGGTCGATCTGTCGGTCGGCAACGGCCGCGCGCTCGTCGTGGGCGCGACCGCCTACACGCTGACCGGCACGGCGACGGCGCCCAACGGCCTCACCGCCATCCAGTCGGGCGGCCGGGACATCACGAGCGAGATCACCGGTGGCGAGATTGGCGGCCTGTTGCACGTCCGTGACACGGTTGTGCCAGGCTACCAGTCGCAGATCGATCAGCTCGCGTCCGACGTCGCGACGGCCGTCAACACGGCGCACCATGCCGGCTTCGACGCCAATGGCGACGCGGGCGGCGACTTCTTCACGCCACCGGCGACCGTCGCCGGCGCGGCGGCAGCGCTCTCGGTCGCCGACGCGGTGAACGGCGATCCGCAGTTGATCGCCGCGTCAGGTACGGGCGCCGCGGGCGACAACACAACCGCGCGGACGATTGCCGGGCTGCGCGACGCCCCGATCGCGGTCGGCGGCACGGCATCGCCGCTCGCCGCGTGGAGTCAGTTCGCCTATCGCGTCGGCACGGACGTCTCGAGCGCGACGGCGTCGAGCGCGTCGCACGACGCCGTCATCCAGCAGCTCCAGCAGCTCCGGGACCAGACGTCCGGCGTGTCGCTCGACGAGGAGGCGGCCAACCTGATGCGCTTCCAGCGCGCGTACGAGGCCAACGCGCGCTATTTCACGACGATTTCGGACACGCTCGACGCGTTGATGAACATGGTGCAGTGATGCGAGTCATTTTCGATCTGATGCGCGACGGGCTGTCGGCGATCAACACCGCCGCGAACCAGTTCGCCAAGGCGCAGCAGGAAGTGGCGACCGGCCGCCGGATCAATACGGTCAGCGACGACCCGCTCGGCGCCAGCCAGGCCATCGGCGAGCACGCGACGATGGCCACGATCGACGCCTACACGGCGACGAGCAACTCGGCCTCCGCCAAGCTGTCGGCCACCGACAACGTGCTGGCGGGCATCGTCGACAAGCTGAGCTCGGCCATCGTCACCGGCACGAGCGCGCGCGGCTCGACGGTCGACCAGACGGCCCGGGACTCGGCGGCCGCGGCCATTCGCGGGTTGCGCGATTCGCTCGTCACCGATTTCAACACGACCTTCAACGGCACGTACCTGTTCTCGGGCACGGCCGTCGACCAGCCGCCCTACGCGCAGGTGGACGGCACGTGGACGTATCAAGGCAACAGCGACACCACGCAAGTGGAAGTGCAGCACGGCCAGCTCGTCTCGACGACGGTCAACGGCCAGGCCGTCGCGCAGGGATCGGACACGACCGACGTCTTCACGACGCTCGACCAGCTCGCCGACGCGATCGAGTCGGGCGACGACGACGCGATCACGAACGGGCTGTCGGCCCTCGACCGCGCGTTCGATCGCACGCTCCAGGCGCAGGGCCGTCTCGGCGCCGCCGAGAACACCGTCGATGACGCGACGTCGCGGCTGCAGGCGCTGCGGCAGGCGGCCGATACGCGGCGGTCGACGCTCGAGGACGCGAATCTCGCCGAGTCGGCCACGAAGATGTCGCAAGCCAGCACAGCCTACCAGGCCGCCCTCGGCGCGGTCAGCTCCGCCGAGCGGCAGTCGCTCCTGGATTACCTGCAGTGACGACCGACGTCGCCGTACACGAAGAGGTCGTGACGTTCGCCGACGGGCTGCCCGGCTTCGAATCGAGTCATCGGTTCGTGCTGGTCGCGTCGCCATCGCTCGATCCGTTCACGCTGCTCCAGGGCATGGGGCCTGACGCGCCGTCATTCGTCGCGATCGATCCGCGGCAGGTCGAGCCGTCGTTCGCGGGTGAGGCGGCGCTGGCCGACCGCGCGCGACTCGATGCGGCGCCCGGCGCGCCGCTCCTGTGGCTCGCGCTGGTCTCGGCGCACGAGCACGCCCCTGCGACGGTCAACCTGCGCGCGCCCATCGTCATCAACCCGGCGTCGATGCGTGGCATTCAGATCGTGCCGGCGGAGAGTCCGTATCGGCTCGATCATCCGCTGGGGTGACCGCGTGCTCGTCTTCACCCGCAAGGCGGACGAGGCGATTGTCATCGGCGACGGCGTCGAGGTGAAAGTGCTGCGCATCGGGCGCGACACCGTGCGCATCGGCGTCACGGCGGCGCCGCACGTCCCCGTGCACCGGCGGGAAATCTACGATCAAATCCGCGCGGCCAATGCCTCGGCGGCCGCCGAACCGGATGCCGCGCGCGCGCTCGTCTCGCGTCTGCGGCAGCGCGCATCGCGGCAGGAGCCGCACGACTGATGTTCACCTGCGAGGACTGGCGAGCGGAACCGGCGGCCGTGATTCGGCCGCTCATCGAGGCGGAGGCCGATCGCTGGCGCGCCGAGCTCGACTGGGACGTCACCGAGGCGTGGCGCACGATCGAGCCGTCGCGCGCCGACGGCCGGCTGGCGGGCTTCGTCCTGCGCGACGACTTCTCGCGCGTCGCCGGCTGGACGTGTTTCCTGGTCCATGGCGACATGCTGCAGGTGGCGATGTTCGTGGCCGAAACGGCCGGTGCCGCCACGGCACTCGTCGACGCGATCCGACGGTCACCGCTGGCCACGCGCGCGTCGATTGCCGTGGTGTGCTGCCGCGGCGGCGCGCCGGGCCTGGCGTCGGCGCTCGAGCGGGCGGGCTTTGCCACCGCCCGCTACCGCTATTTGTCGGCACCGGTGCGTCCCGCGGCGGCCGTCGACGCGCCGTTCCGCCTGCGGCCCTGGCACATGGGCGACGTCGAGCCGTTCGTGACCTTGTGCGCGCGCGCGTATGAAGACGCGAGCGACCTGCGCGCGTTCGCGCCGCGCGGGCTCGACGCCGAGTGGATCGACTACGTTCGCGGCCTGCTCGCCACATCGGCGTGCGGGCGATTCCGTCCCGACCTCAGCGTCATGGCGGATCTCGACGACACGCGCCGGTTGGCGGGCGCGGTCTTCGCGAGCGAGCTCGCCCCGGGCACCGCGCACCTCGCGCAGGTTGCCGTCGATCCGTCCGCGCGCGGCCGGGGGCTCGGCACCGCGCTCGTCGCGCGCGCCATGGCCGAGGCCGCCTCGCGCGGTTTCACGCAGGCCACCCTGCTCGTCGCGACGGGCAATCGCCGCGCGGCATCCATCTACGAGCGTCTGGGATTCCGTGATCGCGCGGCGTTCGTCGTCGCGGTCTGCGATCAGCCGCGGCGGTTGACGAGCGTCGCGCTCGAGACCGGCGGCGCCAGCACACGCCGGTAGGCGGCGAGCGTCGTCTCGCCGCGTTCGAGGCTCGCGACCGCGGATCGGTGCGCGAGCTCGGCGTCGGCCAGCGCCGAGAGCGAGGCCTGATCGGTGCGCAGGATCGACGCGACGAGGTCGGCGGCTTCGCGGTGCAGCGCGGCCACCTCGTCGAAGCCCGGTGTCCCGGCCGCCAGATCGCGGTGCGCCGTGAGCGTGAGCCGCACGGTACGCAGATCGTCTTCAATCGTCACCAGGCTGCGCATGATGTGATCGCGCTCGTCGGCGGTGGCGCCGAACGCCTGGAAATCACGCGCGTGGGTGACCGACCGCTGTTGGCCCGAGACGTCGGCGAGCCGGCGGAGCAGGCTCAGCTCCGCCTCGATGCCGGCGCGGTACTGCTCGATGAGACGGGCGAGCTCGTCGGAGGTCACGGATGGGCCTCGGCTGGCGGCGCCGACGCGATGGTGTGCCAGGCGTCGCGCAGCGTCTCCAGCACGCGGCGCGTGTCGTCGATGGGCCGCGCGTCCTGCTGCATGATGGCGTCGAGCAGCCGCGACTGCATCCAGCCGTAGAGCCGGTCCAGCTCGGAGGCAATCGCGCCGCCGCGCTCCATGTCCAGCGTGTTCTGCAGCTCGCCGATGATCGCCATCGTCTTCGACAGGGCGGTGCGGCGCGTCGCGATGTCGCGGCGCACCATCGCCTCGCGCGCGGTCGCCGTGTGGCGCAGTGCGGCGTCGTAGAGCAGGACGATGAGCTCGAGCGGACGGCTCGATTGGACCTGTGTGGCGAGGTACTGGTTGGCGACCGACGTCGGGGTCATGGCGGGCAATCTAGAGAGACGAGCCGAGGTTCGCGCCGAAGCTCGAGAGCGACGACGTCTGGCTCTTCAACTGCGACATGGCGAGGTCGGCCTGCGTGAACTGCTGC
The DNA here is from genome assembly GCA_937880585.1 of uncultured Acidobacteriota bacterium. GTDB lineage: Bacteria > Acidobacteriota > Vicinamibacteria > Vicinamibacterales > SCN-69-37 > CALFMR01. The sequence continues at coordinate 104 of CALFMR010000359.1, read as the reverse complement.
TGCAGGGAGTCGCGCTGCTGCGCCAGCCGCGCCTGCATGTCCTGGATCTGCTGGTCCATCGACTTGATCTGCCGCGTCAGCGTGTCGGTGGCCGTCGAGAGGAA
>CALFMR010000358.1 GCA_937880585.1 uncultured Acidobacteriota bacterium | reverse complement strand
TTGCTCGCCACGCGAACGGTCGCCCGCGTGTCCGATGTCTTCAAGCTCCTCGGCGACCCGTCGCGCGTCCGCATCGTCGATGCGCTGACGCACGGCGAGCGCTGCGTGTGCGAGTTGGCGTCGCTCGTCGGCCTGTCGGAGTCGGCGCTGTCGCACCAGCTCCGGCTGCTCCGTGCCGCGCGCCTCGTGCAGGTCCGCCGTACCGGCCGCCTCGCCTTCTACGCGCTCGACGACCACCACGTCGTCGGCCTGCTGCACGATACCCGGAAGCACGTCGAGGAAGACGACCGATCATGAGCGACACCTGTTGCGGTGGCGCGTGCGCGGCGCCAGTCGCGGCGCCGCCTGCCGACCTCCACGGCCACGATCATGGCAGCGCGCACGACACGGCTCGTCTCGACGCGTGGCGGATCGGCCTGGCTGGCGCGCTCGTCGCGGTGGGCATGGCCGCGGGTCGCGCGGGACATCCCGTCTGGCACATTGCCGCCAGCCTGGCCGCGATCGCTCTCACGGTGCCTGGGCCCGCTCGCCGTGCCTGGGCCGCGGCACGGCGCGCCTCGCTCGACATCGACGTCCTCATGATCATCGCTGTCGTCGGCGCGGCGGCGCTCGGCGATTGGACGGAAGCTGCCGCCGTCGTCTGGTTGTTCGACATCGCGCAGTGGCTCGAAGCGAAGAGTCTCGCGCGCGCCACGCGCGCGATCGGCGCGCTCGTCACGATCGCGCCGCGCGTGGCGACCGTGCGCCGTGGCACCGACGCGGCGGAACGCGAGGTTCCCGTCGACAGCGTCGTCCCGGGCGACATCGTCATCGTGCGTCCGGGCCAGCGGATTCCCGTCGACGGCACCGTACGCGCGGGTGAGTCGGCCGTCGACCAGGCGCCGGTCACGGGCGAGTCGTGGCCGGTTGACAAAGCGCCGGGCGACACGGTTCTGGCCGGAACGATCAACGGCGCCGGCGCGATGGAAATTGCGGCCGATCGTCCCGCGTCGGACAGCACGCTCGCGCGCATCATCCATCTCGTCCAGCACGCACAGGAACAGCGCGCGCCCGTGCAGCGGTTCGTCGATCGTTTCGCGCGCGTCTACACCCCGGCCGTCGTCGTTGCCGCGCTGCTGACGGTCCTTCTGCCAACGCTCGTCGCCGTCTGGTCGGGCGCGGTCTGGACGACGGCGTTCGCGCTGTGGAGCTATCGCGCGCTCGCGCTGCTCGTCGTCGCGTGTCCGTGCGCGCTCGTCATCTCGACGCCGGTCGCGATCGTCTCGGCGCTCACGGCGGCGGCGCGCGCGGGTGTGCTCATCAAGGGCGGCGCGCATCTCGAGCGGCTCGGATCGATCCGTTGCGTCGCGCTCGACAAGACCGGCACGCTCACCGACGGGCACGTGGTCGTCTCCGATGTCTTCGCCGTCGAAGGCGCGACGTCTCACCGCGTGCTGTCGGTCGCTGCCGCGCTCGAGTCACGGTCCGAACATCCGATCGGCCGCGCCATCGTGAACCGTGCGCGCGCCGATGGCTTGGCGTTCGCCCCCGGCGATGCGTTTCGCGCGCTGCCGGGACTCGGCGCCGAAGCTGTCGTCGCCGCCGCGCCCGCCGTCGTCGGGAGTCACCGGTTGTTCGAGACGCGACAGCTCTGCACGCCGTCACTGCACGCGCGCATCGACGAGGTCGAAGAGCACGGCGCCGTGCCCGTGCTCGTGGGCCACGGCGGCGCGGCGCTCGGCGTCATCGGTCTCACCGACGGCCTGCGCGGCAATGGCCGCGGCGCGATCGAGGGCCTGCGTGACGAAGGCGTCGCGCACATCGTGCTGCTCACCGGCGATCGCGAGACGGCCGCCGCGTCGGCACGCGCCGGTGCGGGGCTCGACGCCGCGCACGCCGAACTGCTGCCCGACGAGAAGGTGAAGCACGTCGCGCGGCTGAGGGCCGAGTACGGTCCGGTGGCGATGGTGGGCGACGGCATCAACGACGCGCCAGCGCTCGCGGCCGCCGACGTGGGTATTGCGATGGGCGTCGCCGGCACGGACGCTGCGCTCGAGACGGCCGACGTCGCGCTCATGGCCGACGATCTCTCGAAGATTCCCTACGCCTTGCGCCTCGGCCGCCGCACGGTCGCGAACATCCGCGAGAACGTCGCCATCGCGCTCGGCCTCAAACTGCTGTTCGGTGTCCTTGCGGTCGCCGGCGTTGCCACGCTCTGGATGGCCATCCTCGCCGACACCGGCGCATCGCTGCTCGTCACGGCCAACAGCCTCAGACTGTTGCGAGTGAGAAGCGTGGATCAAGTTAGAAGTTCAAAGCCAGACGCCAGAAGTTGAGGAGGCGCCTTCGGCGCAACTAGAAAAGTTGACACCGCGAGGCCCCGAGCGCAGCGAGGGCGCCGAAGCGCCGTAGCGCTGGGGGTGGGGCCCCAGCGCACTGCAAAGAAATTGGCCACGACAGAACTTCTGGCTTCTGTCTTTGAACTTCTAACTTGATCCGCGTTTCTCTTCGAGAAACGCATCAATCGCCCGCTGGTCGTTCGACGACACGTGTTCGAACTGGATACCCATGCCGACTTTGCGGTCGGCCCAGGCAACGCGGCCGGTGGCTTCGATCTCGTTCGTCGCGCCGGGGAGGCGGAACTTGACGTGGACGGGCGTGTCGCGCGCGAGTGGCGTCATCGTGCGGATGGCGAGGCCGCCCTTGCCGATGTCGAGCGTCACCGCGGCGGCGACCGTCAAACCGGCGCGGTAAGCGACCGGCACGCCGGCCGGGACGCGCGGGCTCGCGCGGCGATTGAAGTTGTCCGGGAACAGATGCGGCGCGAGCGCGGGAAGGATCTGCGGCGTGCTCGCGTGTTCGTTCACGTAGCCGACGCCGAGCGCGTCGAGCGGCGGCACGTCGGCCGCTGACGCGACCGATCCCGCGAAGACGACGACCGGCAGCGCATCGGCGGCGGCCGCGCGCAACGCGCGCACGAAGGCCGCGGCATCAGCGGCGAGGCCGAGATCGACGAGCGCCAGGCTCGGCTGCGCTTCCGGATCGCCGGCCGCGCGAATCGCGGCGGCTTCGCTGTCGGCTGCGACAAAACGATGACGCGCGTCGGCCAATGCGACGGCGAACCGGTCGCGCACGGCGGCCTGCCGGTGCGCGACGAGCACGGTTTTCGCGGCGATTGGCGTCATCACGAAGTGCGTCCGCCGGACACGATATCGCACCTTGCGCCCGTGGCGATCGCGTTCGTGATCGCCTCTTGACGTTCGTTTCGAACCGGTCGATATAATCGCTGAAGCGATCGCATCGCTGCCCGAGAAGGGGCCGCCTGCGTGCCTCGTCGTATCGAGGGCGCGGGCTCCAAGGAGACCGTATGGCGACCTGCCCGGAATGTGACGCCGAACTGGAAATCGAAGACGACGATCTCGAAGAAATGGAGGTCGGCGATCCGTGGGATTGTGAGGCGTGCGGCAGCCGGCTCCGAGTGGCGACGCTCGATCCGCTCGAGTTCGATAGCGACGAAGACGACGACGAGGACGACGAGGATCGCGACGAGGAGGAAGACGACGACGATCTCGACGACCTCGACGAGGAAGACGACGACGCCGACGACAACGGCGGGGACTGGGACGAGTGAGCGCCGCGGCGGCGCCGGCCAGTTCGGATTTGGGCGCGCGTGAAGCGGCCCTGTTCGACCGTCTGCGCGCGCTGCCGTCCCTCATCGTCGCCTACAGCGGCGGCGTCGACTCCGCGTATCTCGCGTGGGCGGCGACGCAGGTGCTCGGATCGCGCGCGCTGTGTGTCACCGCCGACAGCGCGAGCTATCCGGAGCGTCACCGCGCGATGGCGCTCGCCGTCGCCCGTGATTTCCATCTGCAGCACGAGGTGATTCGCACCGGCGAGCTCGAGCGCGCCGCCTATCGTGCGAATGCGCCCGACCGTTGTTATCACTGCAAGACCGAGCTCTACTCGCAGTTGGCCGCGCTCACGGCCGCGCGCGGGTTCGCCGCCGTGGCCGACGGCAGCAATGCCGACGATCGCGGCGACTATCGTCCGGGTCGCCGCGCGGCGCGCGAGTTCGGTGTCATCAGCCCGCTCGACGAAGCCGGGCTCACCAAGTCGGACATCCGCCAGCTGTCGCACGTGGCGGGGTTGCCGACGTGGGACGAACCCGCGTCGGCGTGCCTGTCGTCGCGCATCCCGTATTTCTCGGAAGTCACCGAAGCCAAGCTTCGAGTCATCGAGCAGGCCGAGGACGCGCTGCGTGGACTCGGGTTCCGCGTGCTGCGCGTCCGCCATCATGGCGACGTCGCGCGCCTCGAGATCGGCCGCGACGAGATGCCGCGCATGCTCGATCCGGACATCGCCGCCGCCGCCGACGTCGCCCTGCGCGCGCTTGGCTTCAAGCACGTCGCCCTCGACCTGCGCGGCTACCGCCTCGGCAGTTTGAATGAAGGATTGAAACTGAAGGTCGTGTAAGAGCCGGGCAAGGGCAACGGGGCAAGGGGACAGGCGGCAGGGCGGGTGTTCGTGGAGCCCTGGGCCCTCAGGCCCAGGG
>CALFMR010000357.1 GCA_937880585.1 uncultured Acidobacteriota bacterium | reverse complement strand
AGATCATTCGAGTCGGCGACACCGCGACGGAGGAAGTCGATGGTCCGCGGGCCACGCGACCAGCGCAACGTCCACAGGGCGTCCATTTTCTGCGCTTTCGTCGACGCCGGTCCGACGAGCCACGGGCCGACGAGATCGGCGACACGGTCGATGGGCTCGGTGTCTTCCGGAGGGACGGTGACACCCGGCACGGCGGCGACCGATGGATTGTAGTCGTCGACAACGCCGAAGCGATCGCCTCGTCGTACAAGGAAGAAGATCCGGTACTCACCGGGCGCGACGCCACGCGGATCGAGCGCTTCTGGGATGAATTCGAACGTGATCCGTGTTGCCGACGGGGCGCCCTTCAAGACGAACGCGACGTCGAGCGTCGCCTCACCAACCTCCAGAGCTTCATGTTGATTGGGCGCCGTGCCGGCCGGCTGAATTCGGCCTGTCGGCGTGACGCGCGCGATTCGGCCCGCAGCGACGATGTCGGCCGCGTCGGTCAATCCGGCTGTATCGAGGCCAGGGGCGATGAACCGGCCACGTGCAACACCAGCATGAAGCACGAGCCCGGCGGCCATCGCTGCACACGCCCAGACTCGGTGCGGCCCGGGTTCGCAACGCCCCCAGCGCGTGGTCACGGCAGCAGCCCGCGCTGGTGGGCCCAGGCGCGCCAGTACGCCTCGAGGGCGTCGAGGGTGTCAACGTGGAGGTCAACGGGTGGCTGCTCACCGGTTATCTCGGACAAAGCGGCCACGGCCAGGCGCCGGACGTTGGAATCCTCGTCGTCCAGACCGCTCGCGAGCGCTGGCACGCCATCCGGTGAGCGCAGTCGACCCAGAATACTGACCACAGCTTCGCGTGTCCGCGCGTCCGGGGCCTTCATCAGGCGGGTCAGCATCGGGATGGCGACGGGATCGTTCAACCCAGTCTCCAGTCCAGCGCGCACGTCCAGCGCGGCATTGCTCGTGTGCCGCTCCGGACGCATCAAGACATCCTCGGCCAGCGCCAACCGCGAGGTGTCGTGCAGCGCGAGCAGCATGCCGAGCGCCCTTTGCCAGATGTCATCGTCAGGGTCGGCGACGCCTCGGCGCAGGAACTCGACCGCACGCGGTCCGTGCGACGAAGCAAGCGTCCACAGCGTCTCCAGCTTCTGCGCTCTCGTCGACGTCGGTGCGACGAGCGTGGGCGCGACGAGGTCGACGACACGGTCGATGGGCTCGACGTCCTCGGGATGGAACGTTGCGTCGGGCGCGGCGGCCACCGATGGGAACGAGTTGTCGACGACGGCGAAGCCATTGTCGCGTCGAACGAGAAAGAAAATGCGGTAGGCCCCCGACACGGTTCCTCGGGAATCCGACGGTGCCCCGAGGAACTCGAACGTCATGCGTCGCGAGGGCGGCGAGCCTTTCAGGACGAGTGCGATGTCGAACGTCGCCTCGTAGACCTCCAGGTTTTCAGGCTGGTTGAAGGCGACGTCGACCGATCGTGTGCGTCCGGTTGGCGCGACGTGCGCGACCCGTCCGGAGACGACGAGATCGGCCGCAGCCGTGAAGGCGGCCGTGTTGAGGATGTCAGAGGTCGGATGGCGACCGAAGGCCGGCGCGGCGGCCACGAACAGGCCGCACACGGCCATCCAGGCGCAGCGCCGCACCGAAGTCCGGACCGCCCGATTGGCCATGTTGGGAGTAATGTGCGCCTCGGGAGCGTGTCCAGTCAACGCAGAGGCAAAAGAAGTCCGCGAAGCCCGCGACGGAGGAGCGGCGCTGAGCGGGCGAGCGGGGGTGGGACCCCGCGAGCGCTCAAGAAACGATGCCTCTCGCCTCTCGCCCTACGACCGCCTCGACCGCGCGTCGCGCGGCCGATCCCGTCTCGGGCCGCCGCGGCGGCGGCGATCGCGGGTGCCACGCGACTGACGATCCGCGTGGCCGTCACTTGCGGCCGGCCGTCGACTCTCGCGTGCAGGGCTCACCTCGCGCGGACGATCGCGATCCCGCGGACGGTGCGGCGGTCGCGGCGGCGGCACGGGCGTATGACCGCCCATCCGGCTGAAGATCCGCTCGTACTTGTGCAGGATCGTCGTCCAGCGATAGTGCCGGTGGATGTACGCCTTGCCGTTCTCGCCCATCGCCTGGCGAAGCGCCGCGTCCTTCATCAGGAGCTTCAGCGCTTCGACGAACTCCCAGCGATCCGCGTAGAAGAGACCTGCGTTGCTGCGGAGGCAGTGCTCGACGAGCACTTCGGCGCGAGCGTTGGCGAGGACCGGCGTGCCTACCGCGAACGCCTCGAGCGCGAGGAGCGACAGGCTTTCGTACGGCGAGGGCACGACGACGACCGTGGCCGCTTCGAGTGCGTGCAGCCGCTCATCGTCGGGAAGCATGCCGGCGAAGCGGACGCGCGGGTCGTCGGGCAGCGGCATCAGCTTCGTGCCCATGAGCAGGAGCGACGCATCGCCGCCTTCGTTCACGTACGTCTGGAAGTACTCGAGCAGCTCCTCGCAGCCCTTGCCGGGATCGATGCGTCCGCCGTACAGCAGGAACGGATTGTAAATGCGATGGCGCCGGCGAAACGCGTTGGCCGGACCTTCGAGATGCGGCGCGAGTGTTTCGCGACTCGACGGCGCGAGCTTCAACCGTTCGCCCGTTGACGAGACGACGTCGCCTTCCGGGAAATCGACGCCGCAGCCGACGACGTCCTCGACGAGGGCGCGGAGATGGAAGCGGCTCGTGATCATGCGGCGTTCGGAATCGGTGTTCCACGCGAACGCGGCCGCGCTCGAAAAGACGTCCTCGTAGATGCCGAGTCCGAGCGCCGGCTCGTCGTGCGCGGTCGGCACGAGCAGGCTTTTGGACGGCGCGACGCGGATGCCGAGCACCGTCGGCGCATAGAGATAGGTGAAGAAGACGAGGACGTCGTACTGCTGCTGGTGACGTTCGAGATACTCGATGAGCCCGGGCGACCACGGCCCCTGCTGCTTCAGCCATTCCATCTCGTCGCCGCGGCTGTGCGACGTGTTGAAGATCCAGTCCGAGTACCGATTGAATGCGGCCAGATCGCGCGTACGTGACGTGGAGAAGCGGCGCACGGTCACCCCGCGCAGCCGATCGGCGCCCTCCGGATATTCGTTGGCCCAGGTGATGTAGTCGCGCGCGCAGGTCGTCACGACGTCGACCTCGTGGCGCTCGGCCAGCCGCTCGGCGACGAGGCGGCAGTGATACTCCGAGCCGCCGACGATTTCGGCGCCGTAGCGCTGCACGACGAAGGCGATCTTCACTCGCGTCCCTTTCTCTCTCGCGTCACACGCCCACCGGCGCGAGCGCGGCGTCAATCTCCGCTTCGATGCGATCGGGCTGGAACGCGTCCAGCCGCGCACGCTGGCCACCGATGATCCGCTCACGCAGCGGCTCGTCGTAGACGAGGTCCGCGAGCAGCTCGGCGGCGTATTCCAGGTTCTTCGGCGCGAAGGTCACGCCCGCGCCGCCGAGCGTTTCCGGCACGGCGGCCGCGCCGTAGGCGAGCACCGGCACGTCCATCGCCATGGCCTCGACGAGCGGCACGCAGAAGCCTTCGTGCTCGCTCAGCGAAACGTACACGTGCGCATGGCGATAATACGCCGCCAGCTCGGCTTCCGGGACGCTGCCGGTGAACCAGACGCGATCGGGCAGAATTTCGAAGCGCTCGATGAGCGCGCGTATCGCCGAGTAATAGGCCGGGACCGCGTCGTACCGGCCGACGAAGATGAAGCGGTAGAACGAGTCCACGTACCGTTTGTAGTGCTCGAGCAGGCGGATGTGATCCTCGATCTTTTTATTGGGCGCGATCCGGCCGACGAAAAGAATGTTCGCCAACCCGTCGGACAGGAGCGCGTCGAGATCGGGCACGGGTGGCGCTGCGCGCAGGCGATCGGTGTCGAGGATGAGCGGCAGCACGCCGGTCCGCTCGAAGCCGTACGCTTCGAGCTTGCGCCGGTTGTAATCCGACACGGCCAGGGCGAGATCCACGCGCCCGACGAGCGATCGCAACTCGCGGCGCCCCGCGGTCGCGAGGCCCACCAGCCCCGCATCGAACGGCGCGAAGAACCGCGCGGGCGTGACGTTGTGATAACAGAGCACGCGCAGTCCCGGCAGTCGGCCGAAGGCGGCCGTCATCGGGGACGGGACGGCGAAGTGCAGGATCGTGACGTCGCCCTGGTTCGCGTCCGGATCCGACCACGGCCGGATGTCGCCTTCGAGCCCTGCGTCGATCGTGAGCGCGAAGATGTCGGCAGTGTGGCCCCAGTCGCGGAACAGATCGCGCAGCCGGCGCGCGTTGTCGCCCGTGGCGTCGCCCGCGTGCGCGGCCGGGATCCACTGGTTGACGGTCATCGTCCGTGTCCGAGATCGACGAGCCGGCCGGCTTCGCGCGGCGCGCGAGGCAGCGCACGGAACGCCGCCGGACGCCGCAGGCGGATCGTTTCGAGCGCGTCAGCTTCGGCGAACTGATCCCAGAAATCGGGCGTTGCGTGGACGACGCCCTGACGCGGGCCGCTGAGCGCGCCGGCGACGAAGCGCCGCACGAGTCCAGGAAAGTCGCGCGCAAGCAGCCGCTCGAGCGCCGCATCCTGCCGTCGGAGGACGTCGTCTTCCGTGGCTTCGTCGGCGAGCACGGTGTGCATGAGTCCGGCGACGACGAGCGGATCAGTCGACGAGTAGAGCACGCCGCCACCGTCCATCGTCGCGGGCACGGCCGTCGCGGCAAAGGCCAGAACGGGCACGCGCTTGTGGAACGCTTCGATGAGCGGCACGCAGAAGCCTTCGTGTTCGCTCGCGCAGAGAAAGAGGTCGGCGATGTCGTAGAGCGCCGTGAGCTCCGCGTTGGTGACCTGGCCGAGGATCTCGACGTTCTCCGCGCCAATCTCGACCGTCAGCGCGAGCAGCTCCGCGCGATAGTTGTCGAAGCCGCCGTACGAGCCCGCGAGGAGCAGCCGCGCCGGCCGGTCGTACATCGCCTGGTACGCGCGGAAGTAACGGATGACGTTGTCCGGCCGCTTGTTGGGAATCAGCCGGCCGACGAACAGGATGTTGGTCCGCTCGTCGTCGTACGTGTCGAGGACGCGCGCGTCCGGCGCGACGTCGAGGTGCGTGAAGTCCGGCACGACCGGCAGCACGTCGGTGCGCGGGAAGCCGAGCGCTTCGAGCTCCTGGCGGTTGAATTCGGAATCACCGAGCGCGATCTCGCATCGCGATCGATACGCGAGCAGCTCGCGTCGTCCGTGAAAGCACTGGCGGACGAGCTGCGGGTGTACCCCGAGGAAATATTCTGGCGGCGTGATGTTGTGGTAGATGAGCGCCATCCGGCACGGCAGCGCGAACGCGGTCCGCGACGCGCGCGATCCGAGCGAGAAGTGATGGACGAGCAGATCGTCGGGGCCGACCTCGCCGACGATGTCGCGATAGTCCGTCGTCAACGGCTCGAGGCGTGGATCCGCGGTCTCGACGATGATCTCGGACTCGTAGCCGGCGGCGTGGAGCGCGCGCTGGATGCCGAGCACCTCGTTGCCGATCGCGTCGCCGTAGCCGAGCGTCGCAAGCACCTGGTGGACGCGCGGGCGACCGGACGTCGGCGCGCCGGTTGTCATCGCGGCCTCACGGCGCCAGATGGCGCGGCCGCGACGACTTCGGCGCCGGGACGAGCCGTGCGCGCGCGGCGGGCGAACCAGCCCGGCCGCGGCGCCATCGGCGTCCCCGGCTCACGCGTCAGCCGTTCGAACATGTCGAGATACTTACGTTCGATGACCGGCCACGCATAGTGCGCCTGGTAGAACGCGCGGCCGCTCTGGCCGAGGATGCCGCCGAGCGGCCCGGTCGCTTCGAGCAGATAGAGCGCTTCGGCGAACTCGTCGAAGTTCTCATAGTAGAGCCCCGCGCGGCTTCGAATCGCCTGGCCCTTCAGGACGTCGCACTGGCCGTTGACGAGCACGGGCTTGCCGAGCGCCCACGCCTCGAGCGCGACCATCGACAGGCTTTCGTATCGCGACGGCATGATGAGCACGTCGGCGGCGGCGAGCGCGTCGAACTTGTCGGCGTCGGGCAGAAATCCGAGATGTCGGATGCGCGGGTGCTTCGGCACCGGCAGCACGTTCGTACCGACGAGCACGAGATCCAACCCGTGCGGATACATCGTCGCGTAGCGCTCGAAGTAGGAGAAGAGCTCGGCGCAGCCTTTGTTCTCGTCGATCCGGCCGACGTAGATCGCGAAGGGGCGCCGGAGGTCGAAGCGCTTGCGGAGCCGGCGCGGATCGGGGCGATCGGGAATCTCCGAGCCGACGCCGACGACTACGCCCGGGCCCGTGCGTCCGGTGACGTGCTCGATGAGCGCGCGTTCCTCGAGCGAGTTGTACATGAGGGCGCGCACGCCAGCGAGCACGGGCGCGAAGATCGACAGCCCGATCGCGGCATCGCGCTCGGCCGTCGGTACGATGATCGCCTTGCCCGGCACGGCGCGCGCGCCGTGCCATGCGTGGTAGTAGCGGTAGCTGAAGAAGATGAAGAAGTCGAACGCGTCAGCCGATTTGCGGACGTGGGCAACGAGTGCGGGGCTCGTCGGCCCCTCGCTTTCGAGCCAGCGCTCTTCGTCGGCGATCGCGTGCGTCGTGTCGAACACGACGTGCGACAGCCGGCCGAAGCGACCGACGTCGCGCGGGTGCGCAACGGGGAAGCGGCGCACGACGACGCCGTTCACGCGTTCTTCGCCCGGCGGCAGCTCGTTCTTCCACGTGACGTAGTCGCGCGCGCACGTCGTCAGAACCTCGACCTCGGCGTGCCGCGAGAGGTGCTCGGCGATGTATCGCGCGTGAAGCTCCGCGCCGCCGTTGATGTCCGCGCCGTAGCGCTGGACGACGACCGCGATCTTCACTGGTCAGACGAGTCGTCGGACGGGCCGGCGTCGATGGAATCGCCGCCGCGGTCGTCGCCGGTCTCGGCGGCATCGCCACCTTCGTCCGACCAGCCGTCATCCGCGCGATCGACGGACTGATCCTGATCGGCGCCGGACTGACTCGAGGATTCGGACGCCTGGCGATCGGCCAGCGTCTGGCCGGGGCGCCGGCGTCGTCGCCGCCGCCGACGTCGACGTTCGCCGTTGCCCCCGTCTTCGGAACCGGCCGGCGCGTCGGGACGTCCGCCGCTGGACGCGTTGAGCGGCCCCGCCGATTCGGGCGCGCCCGGAACCGCCGCGGCGGCGGGCGCCGTCGGAGCTGGCTGACGACTCGGCTGTGGCCGCTGCGGTTGCGCCGATCGCGCCGGCGTCAGACCTTCCATCGATCGCGCGCGCCGCTCGCTGAAGTCGAGTCGGCTCGACAGCGACTCGACGCGCATCTTCAGGTTGTGCGTCTCGATGCCGAGCCGTGTCACTTCCACGGTCAGGTTGTGAATGACTTCGTACGTCAGCGCCTCGCGCGCTTCCTGCCGGGCGAGCCGTTCCTGCGCCTGCTCGTTCACCTGCGATTGGATGTGCAGCGCCGCGGTCAGCCGGTCCGGGTTGAAGAAGAGCTTCAGGATCGGGCGCAGCAGTTTCCGGATGGCGGCGACCGGACCGCGGTGCGTTTCGTACAGCGTGTCTTCGCCGAACGCGAAGTTCGGCAGCGACGGGCTCGTCGCCACGTGACGGCGGAACTGCTGGACGAGATCGGATCGGATGCCTTTGGGATCGATGAAGCGTTCGAGCTTCACCTGCGCGAGCTGCTGCAGTTCCTGTTCGGTGTAGTCGGCGCCGCGCTTCTCACGGATACGTGCGCGGATCTGCCGCATGATCTCGTCGACGTCGACCGAATCGGATCGAACGTTGAACTCTCCCATAGTGCGATTCCATCTTTCGTGACGCGCGCCCTGAGGCGCGCTCGGGTTTCAGGACGCGGGCACGGCCGGCGGCGCGGGCCGCCCGGCAATCGGGCGGGGCATCGGTGACGAGGCGCGTCGGGCCGTGGCATGGGCGTCGAGCTGTCAGCGTCCCGGCACGAGCAGGCCGGGACCGTACAGAATGGCAATCACGGCCGCGCCCCACAGGGCGACGCAGCCGAGCAACGGGCGGTCGGTCAGGAGCATCTCCGACGGATTGCCGCCGCCGTCCCGCTGGTGGACAAGATACAGGTACCGGAAGATCCCGTACAGCGGAAAGGGCACGGTCCAGACGAGCCAGTCGGTGCCCACCTTCTGCACGGTTTCCGGGTCGATCGTGTAGAGCGCGTACGACAGCAGCGTGGACGCCGTGACCACGCTGATCATCTGGTCGAGCAGATACGGACTGTACTCAGCAAGAATCCGGCGATGGCCGGCGGCATCGGACGCCAGCGTCACCAGTTCGGCGCGGCGTTTGCTGAGGCCGAGAAAGAGCGCGAGGAGCAGGGTGAGGAGCAGCAGCCAGTGGCTCACGTGCACGTCGACGACGACGGCGCCCGCCCACGCCCGCAGGACGAAGCCAATCGCGATCGTCAGCACGTCGAGAATGACGACGTGTTTGAGCGACGTGGAGTAGAACGCGAACAGCACCACGTAGGCGACGACGATGAGGCCGAAGGGCACCGAGAGCGCGAAGGCAACGATGAGTGCCGCCGCGCCGATGGCGGCTGCGGCGGCGAGGGCCGTCGCAGGCGACAGGGCGCCAGACGCAATCGGTCGCCGGCATTTGACGGGATGGTGACGGTCGGCCTCGCGGTCGCGGACGTCATTGATCAGGTAGACGACGCCGGCTGCGGCGCAGAACACGAGGAACGCGACGGCCGCGCGTCCGACCGCTGGCGGCTGCAGCAGCAGATGCCGCTCGCTGAAAATCAGTCCGGCGAAGACGATGAGGTTCTTCGACCACTGCCCGGGCCGGAGCGACCGTACGAGCAGAGCGGCCAGTGACCGGCCCGCGGCGTCGTTGCGGGCCGGTTCCACGACGGGCACTGGACTTCGAGCCATGGCGGGGGCGGTCGTCGCCCCGGGAGTGATTACGAGAACGTCTTCAGGGCGTCGGCTTCCGAATCGAAGGTCTCGAACACCGTGAGGAGCTTCGTGATCGACAGGAGGTCCGTGATGCGCTTCGTCAGGTTGACGAGCTTCAGTTGTCCGCCCTGGCGGCTGACCGTCGTATAGGTGCGCACGATCTCACCGAGGCCGGCGCTGTCGATGTAGGGCACTTCCGCAAGGTTCAGCAGAATGCGGCGGCGATTCTGCAGCACCAGGGAGTTGATCTTGTCCTTCAGGGCTTCGTCGCCCTCGCCCAGGGTGACCTTGCCCTTCAGGTCGAGAATCGTCACGTCGCCGACGACGCGTTCGTCGATCTGCATGCCAGACTCCTTGCCGAGCCGCCCTGCGGCGTCGGATGCACGTCAACCCCGGCCGGCGCGCCGGTCAATCCGTCGCGCCGGCATTCGAGGGGGAAAAGCGCCATCAGTCTAGGGGCTTGGCCGCAATTGCACAAGACCCGTCGACGCCCGGACGCCCGCTACTCGGACTCGCGCCGTTGCTTCTTCCGGGAGCGTTTCCGCGCGAGCGCCTGCTTGGCGCGTCGCTTGTCCCCGGGCTTGAGGTAGAACGAGTGTTTCTTGATGTCTTTGATGATGTCTTCCTGCTGCACCTTCCGCTTAAAGCGGCGAAGCGCGCTCTCGATCGACTCGCCTTCCTGAATCTTCACTTCCGCCACGGTTGGACACCCCCTTTCCTGGCAGGATCCGCCTCCCGGCACTCGACGGCCGGGAGAACACGGTAGGGTAGCACGACGGGGCCTTGGGCTCGAAACCCTCGAACGTCGAGCTGGGGGCTGGTTCCGGGACGCGTCCGTTCTTCTCCGTCTACAATTCCCCCGTGAAAATTCTTGTCCTCGGCTCCGGCGGCCGTGAACACGCCCTGGTCTGGCGGCTCCGACAGGATCCGCAGGTCACCGAGATCCTGGCCGCACCTGGCAATCCAGGCATCGCGGCCATCGGCCGGACGCTTGCCGTCGACCTCGACCGCCCAGACGATGTCTTGGCCCTCGCCGAGGCCGAACAGGTCGACCTGACCGTCGTCGGACCGGAAGGGCCCCTCGATCGAGGCGTGGCGGACGTCTTTCGCGCGCACGGTCGAGCCATCCTCGGGCCGTCGCGGGCAGCGGCTCAACTCGAATGCTCGAAGGTCTTTTCGAAGACCTTCATGGCGCGGCACGGCATCCCGACCGCGCGGTTCGTCGTCTGTGACCGTGCGGACGAAGCGATCGCTGCCGTCCTCGGTGGGCATTTCGGTCCACCCGTCGTCGTGAAGGCAGATGGACTGGCGGCGGGCAAAGGTGTGGTCGTGGCCCAAAGCACGGCCGAAGCCGAAGCCGCGATTCGCGCGATGATGCTCGACCGTGTCTTCGCCGACGCCGGCCGGCGCGTCGTCGTCGAGGAATGTCTGACCGGCCCTGAAGTGTCCTGCTTCGTGCTCGCCGACGGTGAGCGTGCCGTCTGGCTCGGCACGGCGCAGGATCACAAGCGAATCTGGGACGATGACCGCGGGCCGAACACAGGTGGGATGGGGGCGTTCGCGCCGAGTCCGTTGTTCGATGACGCGCTGGCGGATTTCACGACGCGGAAGGTCGTCGAGCCGGTCATGACCGGGCTCGCGGCCGAGGGCGAGTCATACCGCGGGTTTCTCTATGTCAGTCTCATGCTGACGCCAGACGGCCCGCGCGTGATCGAGTTCAACATGCGATTCGGCGATCGCGGAGCGCAGGTCGTGCTGCGGCTCATCGAG
>CALFMR010000356.1 GCA_937880585.1 uncultured Acidobacteriota bacterium | reverse complement strand
CTGAGCAGCTCGTTGCCAATGGCGAGAAATGCGGCTGTCTCGACCACTTTCTGCAAGGGCTACTCCGGATCGAGCTCGCGAACGACAGCAAGGCCATTCGCGTCGCCGGCAACGAGATGGACGACGCGATCATCCAGTACATCAAGAAGACGTACAACCTGCTCATCGGCGAGCGTACGGCCGAGCAGATCAAGATGGAGCTCGGGTCGGCCTATCCGCTCGAGGATCGGCTCACGATGGAGATCAAGGGCCGCCACCTCATCGAGGGCGTCCCCAAGACGATCACGATCTCCGACGAGGAGATTCGCGAGTCGCTGGCCGAAACGGTCAACGTGATCGTCGATGCCGTGCGCGTCGCGCTCGAGCGCACGCCGCCGGAGCTTTCGGCCGACATCGTCGACCGCGGCATCGTGCTCACGGGCGGCGGATCGCTGCTCAAGAACCTCGACAAACGTCTCCGCGAGGAAACCGGCCTGCCGGTCGCCATGGCCGAAGACCCGCTCTCGACGGTCGTGCTCGGCGCCGGCAAGATGTTGTCGAACTTCGAGCTCCTCCGGAAGATCTCGCTGGATTGAGGGCTCGGCGTGCTACGCCGTCCGACGCTGTCGCTGCTCGTCGTCACTTGTCTCGGACACATCCTGCTCATCTCGGCCCAGGTGCAGTCGAGGAGTGGGCTGCCGATCGTCGAGGCGCTCGCCTTTGATGGCTTCGCGGCCGTGCAGCACGGGATGGAAGGCATCGGGCGCGGGATCCACGACATCTGGGCGCACTACCTGGCGCTGCACGGCGCGGCGGTGGAGAACGACGCGCTGAAGCAGCAGGTGTTCGATCTCTCCACGAAGCTCGAAGAGGCGCAGGCGCTCGCCGCGCGCACGCACGCGCTCGAGGAAGCGCTGGGTCTGCGTGCCTCGCAGGCCGCGCCGACGATTGTCGCGCGCGTCATCGCCGGCAACCCGTCGCCCAGCTCCTGGACCGTGACGCTCGATCGTGGATCGGACGATGGCGTGACGCCGGACATGGCGGTGATCTCGGCGCGCGGCGTCGTGGGCCGCGTGATCGCGCCGCTCGCGCCGCACGCGGCGACCGTGCAGCTCCTCATCGGACGGCAGGCCGCGGCCGCGGTCACCTTCGAGCGCGCGAACGCCGGCGGCATCGCGCTCGGCGGCGGCAGCGAGCCGGTGCTCCGCGCCGAGTACGTTCCAGTGCTCGCCAACGTGCAAGTCGGGGAGCGCGTGGTCACCTCGGGCCAGGACGGCATCTATCCATCCGGCTATCTCGTCGGCGTCGTCGAGCGCGTGGTCGCGCCGGGGACGCCCGACCGGCAGATCGTCATCCGTCCGGCCGTCGATTTTTCGCACCTCGACGTCGTGCTCATCGTCCTCGCGCATCCTCAGCCTGCGACAGGCGGGCCGTCGTGAAGCTCACGGCCATCGTCGCGACGGTCGTCGTCGCGGCGCTGCTGCAGGTGGCGCTCGCGCGCTACACGGCCGGCGGCCGGCTCGTCTTCGACTTCGTGCTCGTGGGCGTCGTCTTCGCAGCGCTGCAGTGGGGGCCGGTGGCGGGGATTCTCGGCGGCACGATCGGCGGACTGCTGCAGGACGTGCTCGCCGGCGGCATCGTCGGCGTGGGCGGTCTGGCGAAGACGATCGTCGGCTGCGGCGCGGGCGTCATCGGCGCGCAGTTCGTGCTCGTGCGTCCTTCTGCACGGATGATCATCGTGGCCGGCGCGACGCTCGTGCACCGGCTCATCGTGTTCGGGCTGCTCGCGCTCATCGATCAACACTGGCCCGGACTGCCGGTCGGCGCTATGCTGGCGGAGACCGCGGTCAACGCGATCATCGGACTCGTGGCCTTCCACGCGGCCGGCGTCGTGCCGGGCCTCGTGGCGCGGCAGCGCGCGAGCCGGCGATCGACGTTGAGCCGCCGCCGCTGGTAACGCCTCCCATGCTCAGCTCGTTCGACGACCGGCGCGTGAACGACGAAGGGCGGCTCCTCGCTCTGCGCGTCGGGTTTGTCGTCTGCGTGTGTGCGCTGGCCGTGGGCTTCTGGGTGCTGCAGGTCGTCCAGAACGCGAAGTACGCGGAGATGGCGGAGAACAATCATCTGCGCGCCATTCCGCTCCGCGCGCCGCGCGGTGTGCTCTTCGATCGCAGCGGCCGCGTCCTCGTCGAGAATCAGAACTCCTTCACGATCGCCATCGTGCGCGAGCAGGCCGTGCACCTCGACGAGACGATCGCGCGGCTCGCGTCGATCACGGGCATCGATCCGGCGCGCGTCCGCGACGCCGTCGCACGGCATCGGCGCGAACCCCTCTTCCGGCCGCTGCCGGTCATCGAGCATGCGTCGTTCGCGCAGGTCGCGGCCGTCGCCGCGCACCGGCTCGAGCTGCCGGAAGTCGTCGTGCAGGAAGTGCCGACGCGCAAGTATCCGGACGATCTCGCCGCGCACCTGTTCGGCTATGTCGGCGAGATCCAGGAGGCGCAGATCAACTCGGCCGAGTTCGCCGCGGCGAATCTGCAGCCGGGCGCCATCGTCGGACAGGCCGGACTCGAGAAGACCTACAACAGCGAGCTGATGGGCACCGACGGTAGCCGCTTCGTCGTCGTCAACAGCGTCGGCCGCGAGATGGACGAGCTCAAGAAGGAGGAGCCCGTCGGCGGCGAGCGGATGGAGCTCACGATCGACTACGACCTGCAGCGTGCGCTCGAGGACGGTTTCCGGGCCGGCGGGTACGCCGGCGCCGCGGCGATCCTCGATCCGCGCAATGGCGAAGTGCTCGCCATGACGAGCCGGCCCGCCTACGACCCGAACGACTTCGCGACCGGCATCGACAACCAGACGTGGTCATCGCTCATGAGCGATCCGCGGACGCCCTTGACCGACCGGCTCGTCCAGGGCAAGTACTCGCCGGGGTCGACGTTCAAGATCGTCATGGCGCTCGCCGCGCTCGACGAAGGCCTCATCACGCCGGACTACCAGGTGTACTGCCCCGGTTCCATCACGCTCTACGGCCACACATTCCACTGCGACAAGCGGCAGGGACACGGCCTGCTCGACCTGCGCCACGCGCTCGAGCAGTCCTGCGACGTGTACTTCTACAAGCTCGCGAGCATGATGAAGATCGACGACATCCACGAGTACGCGGCGCGGCTCGGCCTCGTGGGCAAGACGGGCATCGATCTGCCGGGCGAGGTCGACAGTCTGGTGCCGTCGACGGCCTGGAAGCTCAAGACAACCGGCGACCGGTGGTATCCGGGCGAGACGGTCTCGGTCGGTATCGGCCAGGGGCAGGTGTCGGTGACGCCCATTGCGCTGGCCACGATGATTTCGGCCGTCGCCAATGGCGGCACGGTCGTGACGCCCCACTTCGTGCGCGCCGCCGACAACGGGCATGGCTGGCAGGCGGTTCCGCCGCCGGCGCCCAAGTCCGTGTTTCCGTTCCGGCCGGAGGTGCTCGCGCCGGTCCGCGATGGTCTCTGGATGGCCGTCAACGCCGCCGGCACCGCGACGAGCGCACGCATCGCCGGGTACGACGTCGTGGGCAAGACCGGGACGGCTCAGGTCGTGTCGCTGCAGAACAAGCGCGACACGTTCGAGCACCGCGATCACAGTTGGTTCGTGTTCTACGCGCCCAAGGACCATCCGCAGATTGCCGGCGTCATCTTCGTCGAGCACGGGGGATGGGGCGCGACGGCGGCGACGCCCATCGCGCGGCACGTTCTCGAGACGTTC
>CALFMR010000355.1 GCA_937880585.1 uncultured Acidobacteriota bacterium | reverse complement strand
GTATGATCTCGACCCCGTAGGTCGCCAGCTGCTCGTTGCCGGCCGCCACGACCTCCTTCTCGATGTCGGGCGTGTAGGCCGAGAGGCCGAGGATGGGCCAGCCGTTGCGCACGATCTGGACCGTCATGTGGGTGCGCAGGACCTTGAGCAGCTGGTCGCTCATCCAGCCGGTGACCGCGTCGTTGTCCGCGATACGGCGTCCAGCGCTCGCGATCGCCGGGCTCGTGCTGACGGCCGTTCCGGCATTCGTGCTGCTCGGTGCCGCCCAGATGGCCGACGTGCCGCTCGCATTGTTCACGGTGCTCGCGGTCACGCTTCTCGCCGCTCCGGAATCGACCGCGACCCTCGTGCTGGCGGGCGCGTTGGCCGGCTCCGCGGCATGGACGAAGAACGAAGGCATCGTCGTCGCCGCGGCGCTCCCGATCAGTTACGTGCTCGTCCGTCTGCGACGCGACGGCGCGTCGAGTGCCCTTCGCGCGGCGCGCGATCTCTACATCGGACTCCTACCCGTCGCCATCGTCGTCGTCGGCTTCAAGCTCCGGTTCGCTCCGCAGGGCCAGGTCGTCGGAGCGCTGCTGACATCCGATGCGTGGCGGCAATGGCGTGACATCGGTCGGCTCGTCACCGTCGGCCGTTACATGGCACGCGAGGCGATCGGCTGGGGCGGGTGGCCGATTGGCGGACCCATCTGGGCGCTGGCGCTCCTCCTCGTCTATCCGCGCGGCCCGGTTACGAAGCGAGAACCGGCCGTCCTTGCGGCCGGCCTGTTGCTGATAACGCAGGTCATCGCGATCGTCTGCGCCTACGTCACCACGCGGAATCCGCTCATGTGGCAGATGCAAACGACGGCGTTCCGCCTCATCGCGCAGATCTGGCCGACGGCGGTGTGGTGGGTGTGCGCCACGCGCGGACACGCCAACGGGCGGACGTTCGCATCATGAACATTGCGACAGCAGCGATGCGACGACATCGTCGGTGTTGCCTCGCACGCTGCGATAGGCATCCGCACCCGCGACTGACGCGCTGAGCGCGCCGAGCGCTTCGCGGCTGCGCGATCGGATGGCGATCGTGTTCCGCAGGAGCGACATGAGCGCCTGACCGGGGCTCAGGCGATTCGGCTCCCATCGCGCGCCGGGTCGATAGCGCGTGACGACGATGGCGCCGACGGGCAGCGGCGCGGGCGCGAGGCGGCCTCCCAACTCCTGAACGGTGTGCCGTTCGACTCGTCCCTCCACGCGCAGCGACAACGGCCGGGGATGCGCGTGGCACCGCCCGCTCGCGTCGAGAATCGCGTACTCGTCCGAGAGATAGGTGCAGCCCGCTCGAAGGAACGCGGCGACCAGCGTCGACTTGCCGCTGAACGATCGTCCGGGCACGACGATCGCCCGGCCGCGCCACTCGACGGCACCCGCGTGAACGAAGATGCGATCCGGCGCGCGCTCGGCCAGGAACCGATGGACCTCCCATTCGAGCGCATTGAGCACATGAGGAAGACGTGCCGACGATCGAAGGACTTCGTCGCCCTCGACGAGCGACCACACACGGGTGCCGTCGGTGTCGTGCGATCCGACGTGAAACGTCTTCTCGATCGGTCCCGAGTCGATTGACGTCCGCAGCGGCGGGAGATAGGACAGGGCGGCGTCGAGCACGTCGTGCGTGTCGCTCGTGACGGCCAGGCGGACGCCGTGCGCGGCGAACTGCAGGGACGGGCGTTCGGTCATGCGACGGGCATCGTGGCGGCGGCGGTGAAGCGATCGTACGCGAGCTGGAGGACCGGCAGGTCGAGCGTCCGGTTCGCATAGCGCAGGGCAAGGCGCACGTGCGCGCTGACGTGAGCGGCGCGCGCGTCCCGGACGAGGGCACTCCAATCGAGCTGATCCGCCGCGCACGCCGCGATGGCGAGCAGGTCGGCGACCCAGTGCGGCGCCGGGATCCATCGCCGCCGCGTACCGCCGACGCACACGCGGAGCAGCTCGTCGGTCGGTGACAGCATACGTACAGACTCGCCGCCGATCGTCGCGCCTTCGGCACGCGTCCACGTGTCGTCGATCAGCGGCCACGCGCGTCGATCGAAGGGAGACGCGACGACGCGGCTGGCGACGGGAGGGACGAGGGCCGCGACGATCTCGCGCGCATGAGCGATCGATGCGGCCGGCACCATGAGCGTGACGTGCCGCGTCGGCCGCAGCGGCGGCGCCTCGTAGTACCGCGCCGCGATCGCGACACCGCCGATGATCACGGCTGGAATGCCGGCGTCGCCGAGCCGGCGCGTCGCCGCAGCGGCGGCCGCGAGGTGCGTGTGCGCGCGGCTCCAACTGCTGCGATAGTCCGGTTTCAACGCATCGAGATCCGGACCGCTGACGCCCAGCCGTTGCAGGTTCCACCAGGCGAGCGGGAACAGCCGGCGGCAGGCGGCCGTGGCGCGCGCGGGCCCGCCCGCCTCGATCCATTCGGTCCAGGCCCGCACGGCCGCGGCGTCGTGACGACAGGCCGCGACGAGCAGTCGCCGTTCGACCGGCGACGGAAACTCGAGCTTGGCGAGACGCGCGAGCACGCGCGCGGAACGGGCTGCGCGGCGCGCGAGGCGCCGCCGTTCCGGACGCCGGCGATCGAATTCGGCTTCACCCGCGTTCCACGTCTTCGACGATCGCTCGTACGTCTCGTCGCGGGGTGCCTGTCCGTTCACGTAATGCCGATGCGTGATCTTCAGGTCACCGAGGAAATGGAGGAGACCGGCCTGGCGCGCGACGTCGGTGAGATCGGCGTCGCAGAACATGTGCGCGTAGTCGCCGGGCAGCGCATCGCCGATGGTCGCGATCCACTCGGCCGTGACGAACGGCGCCGTGGCCAGCCGTTCGTGCTGCAGGCCGTCGTCGCCATACACGAGGCCGACCCGGCGGGGGAGGTCGGCGACGGCGTCACGCACGCGGTCGTCCCAGCCCGCGGTCTCGAAGACGAAGTCGTCGGCCGCGAACCCGTAGATGTCCGCGTCGACCGCGGCGTGCAGCTCGCGAATGGCCCGGACGTAGTTACCGCCGGACGACAGCACGTGAATCCAGGACGCATCGTCTCCAAACGCGGCGCGATAGGACGCCGCTTCGTCCGGTTCCACGCCGACGCGGATGCGCAGCGCGGCGGGCGTCCCCGCCATCTCGCGCGCCTGTCGTGCGACGCTGGCGGCCGCCATTGGACGCCCGCGCGAGGGGAGGAGCAGGGCCATGACGGCCGAGGATTCCGAACGCGGAGGCACGATCCGTCCGACGAAGCCCGCGGCCGGAGGATGCGCCGGGAAGGGCTCGCCGCCAAGGGGATGCGGCACGGAGGAGTGTACGAGGCAGCGATCGCGGACGAGCGGCCAGATCTCGTCGCGGAGAAACTGCGTGTCCTCGTGTTTGTTCGCGCCGCGATCGAAACTCGCGACGCGTTCCGCCATGTCCGGGATCGCTCCGCCGCGGCATCCCCACATGCCGCCGAGCAGCGGCGCGTGCCGATGACGCGTGTGGTCGCGCATCGCATGACACGGCAGGCCGGACGCGATCCAGGCATCGACGGCCCGGCGCTCGCGCATGTTCAGGCGGCTGTCGGCGTCGCGAACGATGACGTAGTCGAGGTCGGCTTCAGCGGCTGGCAGGAAGCGCCAGAAGAGGCCGGCGAAGCGTGGGGAGGGAGAGACGACGCGCACGTCGACGCCGAGCGACTGCAGCGCGCCGATGACCGGCACCTCCGGGCTGCAATACACCCGCATCGTCCAGTCCGGATAGATGGTGCGCGCGAGTCGGGCGTTGGCGACCGCGCCGAGCGCGTACAGGTCGTCGGTGCCCCACAAGGACAGGCTGATGAGCTTCACGGTTTTGCAGTGCGCTGGGGCCGCACCCCAGCGCTACGCGGGTCAGCGCGCCTTGAATTCTAGCCGAGTCAGGCGTACCATTCGGCCGCTCGACCACGTCTGGAGGCCGCACACTATGGGCGAACCGAATCCGAAGGTGCGGCAGGACGATCTGCTGCTCGAGTCATTACCTGCCGAGTTACTCGTCTACGATCAGCGCGTCCATCAAGCCCACTGTCTGAACGCTTCAGCCGCGGCCGTTTTCCGCTGCGCCGACGGCACGCGGACGGTGGCCGAGATCGCGCACGCGGCCTCCGACGAGCTGCAGGCGCCGGTCGACGAAGACGTCGCGTGGGCCGCGCTCGAGGAACTGGACAAACACGGCCTGCTCGACACGCCGTTGCCGCTGACACCGGATGGCGCCGGACGCCGGCGCGTGCTGGCCGTCAGCGCGGCCGCGGTGCTGGCGCCTCTCGTCATCGCGATTGCCGCGCCGACGCCGGCGTACGCGCAGTCGGTGTCGCCCACGACCGGCGTGAATCCTCCTCCTGCTTCTACGGTCAGCACGGCCATCGAGCCCTAGCGTCAGACCGGCCGCGTCGGGCCGTCGGCTTCGGTGGCGGTGAACAGCCTGGCATCGCGCGCGTAGCATTCGTCGTCGGGCGCGAGGCGCCGGCAGATCTCCCAGTGCGTCCTGGCTTCCTCTCGACGGCCGAGCCAGAACAATCCCCAGTACAGCAACGCGTGCGGATCGGCCGGATGGTTTTCGGCCGCGTCGACGTACGCGTTCGCTTGCGGCAGCGTCAGCGCCGCGGCGGCGAAGGCGACGCTTT
>CALFMR010000354.1 GCA_937880585.1 uncultured Acidobacteriota bacterium | reverse complement strand
GATGCCCGACGCCGCGCGCGAAGCCCTTCGCACCGGCAACTGGGACGCGACCGGCTTGCTCGTGGATCGCTACGAGGAAGTCGACCGCACGGCCGCGCATCTGCCGTACCTGAACGGCTTCGCCGGTTGAACGCTGCGAATCGGCTCCCCGGTTCTCCCTGGGCCTGAAAGGCCAAGGGCTCCATAAATTACGTCTCCGTCGTTCCTCGTTCTGCGGAGCCACGGGCCTTCAGGCCCGCGGGGAACCCGGACCCACTTCTGTCTTCTAACTTCTGACTTGATCCGTTCCCACTTCGCGGCGCGCGACTTCGAGGAACGCGCGCGCGGCGTGCGACAACTGCGCTTCGCGTCGATGGACCAGCCGCACCTGCCGCGGGGAGCGAAGTTCCGGGACACGAATCTCGACCAGTTCGCCGCGTGAGATCTCACCCTGCGCGCAACGCCGCGGCAGCAGCGCGACACCCAATCCCATCTCGACCGCGCGCTTGATCGCGTCCAGGCTCGGCAGCGACAACCGGATGTTGAGCTGCGTCTGCCGTTGCTCGTAGAGCTTCAGCACGCGCTCGCGCGTCGGCGACGGATCGTTGTGCGCGATGACCGTTTGTCGCCCCATCTCTTCCATCGTGATCTGGCGTCGATCGGCGAGCGGATGATCCGGGCGCACGAGCAGCACGAGCTCGTCGGTCGTGACGATGAGCGACGCGAGCTCACGGTCGGGAGGATTGAAGGTCACGACGCCGAAGTCCACGGCGCGCAGCGAGACCTCCTGCGGCATCTGTCGGGCCGAGAGCCGCCGCACTTCGACGAGGATCGCAGGATGGTCGCGCCGGAACGCGGCGATGAGCGGCAGCACGGCGTGGACGCCGCCTTCGTTGGCGCCGATGACCACGCGCCCGCTCCGCGCCTCGCGCAGGTCGGCCACGGCCCCGGCCGCCTCGTCGGCGAGCCGGATGAGCCGCGACCCGTATTCGAGCAGCACCTCGCCGGCGTCGGTCAGGGTCCCATCGCGCGACGACCGGTCGATCAGCCGCTCGCCGGCCGCCTGCTCGAGCCGGCGGATCGCCTGGCTGACGGCCGGCTGCGTCCGCCGCAGCTTGCGGGCCGCGCGCGAGAAGCTGCGCTCGGCCGCGACGGTCACGAACACCCGCAGGTCTTCGAACGTCATCGCGCCGGATAGCCTGAAGGCATGGGGAGATTCTGGTCGGTGCGGGGTCATCGATCAATAAGTATTTCGACTGTTAATCTAAGCATCATAATCTTGACTTTGGGTGTCGGCGGGCGCGACACTGGCGTTCCATGCCGGACCCACTGGTCATTTTCGACACGACGCTCCGGGACGGCGAGCAGGCGCCCGGCTTCTCGATGCGGTTGGACGAGAAGCTCCAGTTGGCCCGTCAGCTCGACCAGCTGGGCGTCGACGTCATCGAGGCCGGGTTCCCCATTGCGTCAGAGGACGACGCGGACGCCGTGCGGCAGGTGGCGACCTCGCTCACCCGCCCGGTCATCGCCGCCCTGGCGCGTTGCGCACCGGGCGACATCGAGCGCGCGGCCGCCGCACTCGCGCCGGCGAAGCGGCGCCGCATCCACACCTTCATCGCGACGTCGGACCTGCACCTCTCGCGCAAGCTGCGCATGACGCGCGAGGCGTGTCTCGACGCGGCCGTGGCCGCCGTCCGGCTCGCGCGCACGCATACCGACGACGTCGAGTTCTCGGCGGAAGACGCGACGCGCAGCGACCCGGACTTTCTCTGTCGCGTCGTCGAAGCCGTGATCGACGCGGGCGCGACGACCGTCAATCTGCCCGATACGGTCGGCTATTCGGTGCCCGATGAGATCGCGGGATTCTTCCGCACGATCATCGGCCGCGTGCCGAACGCCGACCGCGCGACGTTCAGCGCGCACTGCCACGACGATCTCGGACTCGCCGTGGCGAACTCAATGGCCGCGATCGGCGCGGGCGTGCGCCAGGTGGAGTGCACGATCAACGGTATCGGCGAACGCGCGGGGAACGCCTCGCTCGAGGAGATCGTCATGGTCACGCGAGTTCGACCGGACCTGGTCCCGGTCGAAACCCGCGTCGATCCCTCCCACCTCTTCGCCACCAGCCAACTCCTCACCGAACTCACCGGGGAAGCCGTTCAAGCCAACAAAGCCATCGTCGGGCGCAACGCGTTTGCCCATGAGGCCGGCATCCACCAGGACGGGATGCTGAAGGATCGGCGCACGTACGAGATCATGAGGCCCGAAGACGTCGGGGTGACGCAGACGACGCTCGTACTCGGCAAGCATTCGGGCCGCCACGCGGTCCAGAAGAGCTGCGAGCGCCTGGGGCTGACGTCGCTGTCACGGCGCGACCTGGATGAGGTGTATCGACGGATGATCACATTGGCGGATCGACAGAAGCACATTTCCGATGACGACCTGCGGGCGATTGCGTCCGAGGTCGTGGGCGCTGCGGCGCGTGGGACCACCGAGCAGGCTGGCTCGAGGTTCGGCGCGTGACGGCCAACATCGTTCTCCTTCCTGGCGATGGGATCGGGCCGGACGTCGTCAAGTCCGCCGTCGAGGTGCTCACGCGCGTCGGTGAGATCTACGGTCATCGCTTCAATTTCACGTCGAAGCTGATCGGCGGCGAAGCGCTCCGCAAGGGGCTCGGCGCCCTGCCTGACGACACGCGCGACGCCTGCAAGGCGTCCGATGCCGTGCTGCTCGGCGCGGTGGGCGATCCGTCGTTCGACAACCGGCCGCCGGCCGAACGCCCCGAAGCGGGGCTGCTCGGCATCCGGCGCGAGATGCAGCTCTTCGCCAACGTCCGTCCGGCGAAGGTCTGGCCAGGACTCGAGCAATCGGGGCCGCTGAAGCCGGAGATCCTCGCGGGCACCGACCTCATCGTCGTGCGCGAGCTGACCGGCGGGCTCTACTACGGTAAGCCGCGCGGCATCGAGCCGGACGGCTCGGCCGCCGTCAACACGATGATCTACACGCGGCCGGAAATCGAGCGCGTGGCGCGCGTCGGGTTCAAGCTGGCGCAGGCGCGCGGCAAGCGGCTGCTCTCGGTCGACAAGGCGAACGTGCTGGAAGTGTCGCGGCTCTGGCGCACGGTCGTGACCGAGGTCGCGAAGGAGTTCCTCGACGTGACGCTCGCGCACGAGCTCGTCGACGCGGCCGCCATGAAGCTGGCGCTCGCGCCGTCGAAGTTCGACGTCATCGTCACCGGCAACCTCTTCGGCGACATCCTGTCGGACGAAGCAGGCGCCATCTGCGGATCGCTCGGTCTGCTGCCGTCGGCGAGCCTCGGCGAAGGGCCGGGTCTCTTCGAGCCCGTTCACGGCTCCGCGCCGGACATCGCTGGCCGCGACATCGCCAATCCGATCGGCACGATCGCGTCGGCTGCCATGCTGCTGTCCGACGGCCTCGGCTTGGCGAAGGAAGCT
>CALFMR010000353.1 GCA_937880585.1 uncultured Acidobacteriota bacterium | reverse complement strand
CTTTGCAGGGCGACTACGCGTTCACGCGCGTGCTCGAGCAGATGGGCGCGTCCATTCATACAAGGGCGAACGAAACGCGCGTCGACGGCGCGGGCCGCGACGTTTCGCTACGAGCCGTCGACGTCGACATGCACGACATCTCGGACACGGTGATGACACTCGCTGCCATCGCGCCGCTCGCGTCGGGTCCGACGCGCATCCGCAACATCGCGAACATCCGCATCAAGGAAACCGACCGGCTGGCCGCGCTTGCGACTGAGCTCGGCAAGCTCGGTCAGGACGTAACCGAAGGTCCGGACTTCCTGGAGATTCGCCCGCGCCCACTTCGTCCGGCGCTCGTGCATTGCTACGCGGACCATCGCATCGCGATGAGCTTCGCCGTGCTCGGTCTCGCCACGGGCGGCGTCAGCATCGACGACCCCGCGTGCGTGGCGAAGACGTACCCGACCTTCTGGGACGACGTCCGCGCGTGTTACGCGAGCATCGGCCAATCAGCGCCGTGGTAGGAGAAGGGAGCCTGCCGATGAAACCCCGTGTCATCCTGTCCTGGTCGTCCGGCAAGGACGCGGCCTGGACGTTGCACGTGCTGCGGCAGGATCCGTCCGTCGAGGTTGGCGCATTGTTGACGACCTTCAACGAAGCCGCGGACCGCGTTGCGATGCACGCCGTGCGACGCTCGCTCGTCGCCGCGCAGGCGCGGGCCGCGGCGCTGCCGCTCATCGAGGTCTTCATCCCGTCGCCGTGCCCGAACGAGATCTACGAGGCGCGCATGCGGGACGCCATGACCCGCGCACGAGAGGACGGGTTCACGCACGTCGCGTTCGGCGATCTCTTTCTCGAGGACGTGCGGCGCTATCGGGAGGAGCGACTGGCGAGTGCCGGGCTCGAGCCGATCTTCCCGCTCTGGGGACAGCCGACCGCTCGCCTCGCCCGCGACATGCTCGACGCCGGACTCCAGGCCATCGTCACGTGCGTCGATCCGCGACAGATCGATCCGGCGCTGGCCGGACGCGCGTACGACGCGTCGTTCCTCGAGGCGCTGCCGCCGACCGCCGATCCGTGCGGCGAGCGCGGCGAGTTCCACACGTTCTGCCACGCCGGCCCGATGTTCCGTACGCCGATCCCGGCCGTGTCGGGCGAGGTCGTCGAACGCGAGGGGTTCGTCTTTGCTGACGTGCGGTGAAGGGTGATCAGCCAACGTTTTTGCAATGCGCTGGGGCCCCAGCGCCTACGCGCTTCGCCGCCCTCGCTCCGCTCGGGGGCTCGCGGTGTCATCTTTTTTTGGTCTGCCCCTGATCGCTGTCTTCTCCGCTACCCTGACCCTATGCTCTACCTGCTGATCAAATGGCTCCACGTGCTCGCCGCGATTACTGCTCTCGGTGCGAACATCACGTATGGCTTCTGGATCACGCGCGCCACACGAGATCCGGCCGTGCTGCCGTTCACGCTGCGCAGCATCAAGATCCTCGACGATCGCATCGCGAACCCGGCCTACGGCGTACTGCTCATCACGGGCTTCGCGATGGCATGGGTCGGTCAGCTCCCGCTGCGCACGCCGTGGCTTGCCACGGCGCTCGTGCTGTACGTCGTGATGGTCGTCGTTGCCGTCGCGGGCTACACCCCGGCGCTCAAGCGGCAGATGGTGGTGCTCGATCGCAGCGGGGTGAGCTCGCCTGAGTACCAGGCCGCCGCCGCGCGCGCGCAGCGACTTGGCGCGTTGCTCGGCGTCGTGGTCGTGGCCATCGTCTTCCTGATGGTGGTCAAACCCGCGCTCTGGGGCTGACGCCGTTCCAACGTTTCTTGCCTGCTCGCGGGACCCCACCCCCGCTCGCCCGCCCAGCGCCGCTCCTCCGTCGCGGGCTTCGCGGGCTTCTCTTGCCTTGGTTGCTTCGGCGCCCTCGCTACGCTCAGGGCCTCGCGGAGTCAACTCTCTCAATATCAGGTGCTTGCAACTCGTTTCATTCAGTGAAACCCCGCGATCGGCGGCGCCCGGTCGTGACACGTTCGTGTCGGTCTGGCGCAGAATAGCCACCGGCCGGGCGATGCCTGGCGGGTGACGCCGACGTCCGGCGAGCTGCAGTATGCTTCCCCCTTCTGCTGCAGCCCAGGCCGGTCGCGGCTCGGCACGCGCCGGCACGTCTCCGGTCGCCGCGCCACCCGCGGACGGCACCGCGACTGACGACACGAGCGAGGCACCATGCGCATTGGAAAGCTTCTGGTAGTCGGTTTCCTCGCCTGGAGCGTGACGCTCTCGGCTGCCGACTATCTGACCGAAGGCGTCGATTCGGCCCGCACCGGCTGGGTGCGCGACGAAACGACGCTCTCGCCGTCGAACGTCGGCGGCATGAAACTCCTCTGGACGATCACGCTCGACAGCACGCCGCGCGAGATGCACAACCTCTTCTCGCCGCTCGTCGCCTCCGACGTGCGCACGGCGCAGGGCGATCGCGAGATCGCCGTCGTCGCGGGCGTCTCCGATGACCTGTTCGGTATCGACGTCGCCGCCGGCCGACAGCTCTGGCACACGCACTTCGAGAGCACCTACACGCCGACCGGCCGGAGTGGCGGCACGCTCTGTCCGGGCGGACAGACGGCCGTGCCGACCGTTGCGCCTGCCGAAACACCGGGCACGTACACCATCTACGCGGTCGCGTGGGATGGCCGCGTCCACCAGGTGAACCTGGCGGACGGCAAGGAGATCGCGCCGCCCGAGAAGTTCATGCCGCCCAACGGCAAGCCGTACGCGCTGAATCTCGTGAACGGCGTCATCTACACCGCCAGCGCACAAGGCTGCGGCGGCGTGCCGAACGGCTTCTATGCCTTCGACCTGAAGACGCGCCGGTCGACGACGTTCACGCCGGCGGGCGGCGGCATGTGGGGCCGGCGCGGCACGTCGATCTCGCCCGAGGGCGTCGTCTATCTCGGCACGGGCGACGGCCTCTTCAGCCCGACGACGAAGAACCTCGGCAACACGATCGTGGGCGCCAAGGTCGACGAGAACGGCGAGCTGCAACTCGTCGACTACTTCGCGCCGCCCAACGCGAACTTCCTCTGGCGCCGCGACCTCGACATGAACATCAGCCCGCTCATCTTCGACGAGGGCGGACGCCACTTCCTCGTGAGCTCGAGCAAGGAGTGCCGCCTGTGGCTGCTCGACCGCGACGCGCTCGGCGGCGACGACCACCGGACGGCCGTCTACACGACGCCGCTGCTCTGCAACGATCCGCAGGCCTTCGACGCGCACGGCGTGTGGGGCGCGCTCGCGACCTGGAAGGACGCGCAGGGCACGCGCTGGATCGACGTGCCGTTCTGGGGCCCGGTCAGCACCCAGTTCCACGCGCCGATCGAGCACGCGCGGCCGACGCAGGGCGGCGTGGCCGCCTACAAGCTCGAGCAGCAGAACGGCCAATGGAAGCTCGTCCCGGCGTGGCTGTCACGCAACATGAATCTGGCTGAAGAAGTGCTCGTCGCCAACGGCGTCGTCTACGCGTACGGCGGCGGCGAGGACGCGACGCAGACGGTGCCCGATAGCGCCTGGAACAGCCAGGGCGGCGGCGTCTACGGCGGCGGCCTCAACAGCTCGTCCGAGCGGCGCATCCCGAACTCCGAACACGCGACGGTCTATGCACTCGACGCGCTGACTGGCCGCGAGCTCTGGTCGAGTGGCAACCAGATTACGTCATGGAATCACTTCAGCGGGATCACCGTCGCGAACGGCCGCGTGTATCTCGCGACATTCGACGGCAAGCTGTACTGCTTCGGTCTGCCGAAGTAGCGCGTCGACGGAAGGCAGCGTCATGAGCATCGCACGTCTCAGTACGGTTCTCCTTGCGGCGTTTCTGGCGGGCACCGCGCTCTGGGCCCAGGCGCGCGGCGGCGGCGCGGAGTGGCTCACCGCGCACGGCGACGCGCAAGGCACGTCGTGGATCCGAAGCGACGCGGTCATCTCGCCGGCGAGCTTCACGAAGCCGGGCTTCGACCTGCAGTGGAAGCTGTCGCTCGACAATCAGCCGCGGCTCGCGAACAACCTGATGCAGGGCGTCACCGCCAACGGCGTCACGCTGTTCGTGCCGATGTCGCTCGTCGCCGGCAGCTCGAACAACATCTACGCGATCGACAACGAGGTCGGCTACACCGTGTGGCAGCGGCACTTCGATCTGCCGCTGCCCGACGCGACGGCCGCCTGTCCGGGCGGCATCACGGCCGCGTTGACGCGCATCGCGGACATCACGCCGCCGCCCTTGTCGATCGCCGTGCCCTTCGCGTCGACGCTGCGCGGACGCGGGCGCGGCTACGCGGGCGCGATCGGACAGCCCGGTGAAGGCGTGCCCATCGACTCGCCGCGGCGCGGTGGCCCCGCGCGCGGCGCGCGCGCCGGACGAGCTGGTCGCGCCGGAGCCGCTGGCGCCAACGTCGCCGCGGCGCGCGGCGGCCGGCAAGGTGGACGCGGTGCGGCGGCGGCCGGCGACGAAACGGCGCCGGGCGGGATTCCCGGCGCGCCGGCCGGCATGCCGACCCAGGGCTACGGCCGGCCCGCGGGCGTCGTCTACACGATCACGAGCGACGGCGTCCTGCACGTGCTCGGCCTGCCGTCAGGGATGGACATCCAGAAGCCGGCGCCGTTCCTGCCGGCCAATGCGAACTGGTCGGATCCCATCGCCGTCAACACGACGCTCTACGCCGCGACGAGCGGCACCTGCGGCGGCGCGCCGAACGGCGTCTGGTCGGTGAACCTCGCGAACATGGACAAGCCCGTTGTCTCGTGGCAGACGCACGGCGGCGGCATCATCGGCTCGCCGGTCTTCACGACCGACGGCAGCGCGATGCTCGTCACAATTGGCCCAGGTCAGGCCGCGGCTGATGGCTATGTCAACGCGGTCGTCGCGCTCGATCCGGCCACGCTGCAGCCGAAGGGATGGTTCGCCTCCGATGCCGTGAATCTCGTGTCGGCGCCGCTCGTGTTCCGTCACGAGGCCACCGACGTCGCCGCCGTGGCGACGAGCGACGGCCGCATCGTCCTGCTCGACGCGCACCGGCCGGGCGGCGACGATCATCACACCGTGCTGTCGAGGTCGGAGCCGATTCCCTCCGAGACGTCGTCGTTTGCACCGGGCCATCTTGCGCTGTGGCAGCAGGCGCTCGCGGGCGGCGGCACGACGGCGGCTGGCGCGGGCGCCGACGCCGCGACGTCCGGCGTCGAACCCGGATCGATGTGGCTGCTCGTGCCGGTATCGGGCGGCGTCGCCAACGCCGGCACGTGGCCGACGACGCACGGCAAGGTGACGCATGGCGCGATCGCGGCGCTCAAGATCACCGGCGAGGGCGGCCATCCCACGCTCGAGCGGGACTGGGTGTCGGCCGACATCTCGTCGCCGGCCACGCCGCTCGTCGTCAACGGCGTCGTCTTCGCGGTGCCGGGCGGACCGGAGGCCGGTGCGACCTCGTCGGCCAGCGTGCCGGCCGTGCTCTACGCGATGAACGGCACGAACGGCGCCGCGCTCTGGAACAGCGGCCAGACGATGACGGCCGCGCTATCGGGCCGGAGTTTCTGGAGCGCGACCGGACAGGTGTACGTCGGGACGACCGACGGCGTGGTCTACGCCTTCGGCTATCCCATGGAGCGGGACTGACGCCGCAGTCGCTTCGTCGTTACGATCGAGACATGTCTATGCGCGTGCGTCTCGCTGGTCATCTCGCTCTACTCGTGTTCGTCGTGGGACTCGTCTCCGCGGTTCTGACGGCAGCCGTCCGTCAGGACGCCGCGGCGGCGCCCGGCGCCGACATGCCCGACGGGCCGGGCAAGGACGTCACGCTGCGTGTCTGCGGCGTGTGTCATCAACCCGACCGGACGGCGTCGCTGCGGCTCACGCGTGACGGATGGGATGAGCTCATCGGCGAGATGGTCAAGCGAGGCGCGAAGCTGACCGACGCCGAACGCGCGCAGGTGCTCGACTATCTCTCGACCAACTTTCTCGGCGAGGCGCCGCACCCGATCAACCTCAACACGGCGCCGGCCATCGACCTCGAAGCGGTCATCGGCCTCGGACGAACCGAAGCGGGGACGTTCATCGCCTGGCGCGAGAAGAACGGGCCGTGCAAGACGATCAACGACTTGAAGAACATCGCCGGCGTGTCGTTCGCGAAGCTCGACGCCGCGCGCGATCGCGCGGGGTGCTTCTAGCCGAACCTCGCGCCGCGCTTCTCGGTGCCCATCAGCGCCACCACGGCGGCAAGCAGGAAGACGACGAGCGCGGTCAGCGCCATCGAGCGCGCGTAGCTCATGTGCTTGGCGATCTCGGCTTCGATGAGGGGAATGACGCTGGCGAGGCATGCGCCGCACTGGTAGGCGAACCCTGGCAGGAAACCCCGCACCGCGTCGGGTGACAGTTCCGTGATGTGCGCGGGAATCACGCCCCACGCGCCCTGCACCAGGAACTGCATGACGAAGGCGCCAATCCACAGCACGACGAGGTTCGGCGCGAAGGCCCAGATCGGAATCGCGAGTACCGCGAGGATGAGCGCGCCGGCGATCGCGGGCCTCCGGCCGATGCGATCCGAGATCAAGCCGGTGACGATGCCGCCGACGATGGCGCCGACCATGCTGAAGGCGGTGAGCGCCGCGCGCGCCTCGGGCGTGAAGTGCCAGTCGCGCTGGAGGAACGTCGGGTAGAGATCCTGCGTGCCGTGGCTCGTCGAGTTCATCAGCGCCATCAGCAGCGTGATGAACAGGAACAGACGCCAGTGCGACGCGATCTCGGTGAACAGATCGCGCCAGTTCGTCTTGCGCGTGCGTTCCCAGACCGCCGATTCCTTCACCTGGAACCGCACGTACAGCGCGAGCAGGGCGGGCAGGCCACCGACGAAGAACATCGGCCGCCATCCGAACCGCGGGAACACGAGGAAGAAGCAACCCGCGGCCAGCAGATAGCCGAACGCGTAGCCTTCCTGCAGAAGCCCGGACAGGATCCCTCGGCGTCCCGACGGCGCCTTCTCCATCGCGAGCGACGCGCCGACTCCCCACTCGGCGCCCATGCCGATGCCGAAGAGCGCGCGCAGCACGAGAAATGCCGTGTAGGAATGAACGAGGCCCGTGGCGATCTCGATGATCGAGAAGAACACGAGGTCGAGCATCAACGGCAGCCGCCGGCCGTACCGGTCCGCCATCAGACCGAAGATGAACGCGCCGACTGGACGGAAGGCCAGCGTCAGCGTCAGCGAGATCGCGACTTCCGCATCGGTGCGGCCGAACTCGGCCGCAATCGACGTCAGCGAAAAGACGACGAGAAAGAAGTCGAAAGCGTCGAGGGTCCAGCCGAGAAATCCGGCGGCGACCGCGGCGCGGTGATCGGAAGACGGGACGTCCGGGTGCGTGGCGATCACGGCGTTTCTTCGCGATCTTCGCGGCTTCGCGCGAGGCCCCGTGCGTCAGTCCGGCAGCTCCTTCACCGCGATCACGCGCCAGCGCCAGAAGCCACCGGGGACCCACCGGTCCGGGCCGCCGTGGACCTGGATGGCGATCGGTCCCGACGTGATGCCGTCCTTCGCGTGATTGGCCGTGTCCGTGAAGTCGAGCACCTGCGTGCCGTTGATCCACGCGGTGATGTGCGGCACGTCGCCTTCGATGCGCGCGCGGATGGTGTTCCAGTCCTCGCGCTTCCACACCTTCATCCACGGCGCATCGCCGATGGCCGTCGATGATCCCAGCGGAATGCCGCCGACAACGGGCGCGGCCGGCGCTGCGGCGGGTGCGGGTGCGGCACCTCGCGCACCGCGTCCCGTCGCGCGTCCAGCGCCGACGTTCTGCAGCCCTTCACCGTAGATACTGCCGAGGCTGCCGCCCGGCAGATAGTCGAGCGTCACCTGATAGGCTTCACCGGCCTGGCTCGAGCGGAGGAACAGGCCGCTGTCGCAGCCCCAGTCCGGCTTCACCTCCATGTAGACCTCGACGTTCTTGTACGACTTGTCGGTCAGCAGGATCCCGCCGCTGCCGAGCGGCTGCTGCGTGCCGACGATCATGCCATCCATGACGTGGTAGTCCGGCGTGATGCCGTGATGGTTCGTCTTGCTCACGTGCCAGCCCGTGAGATCGACGCCGTTGAAGATCGGCGTGAAGCCTTCCGGGATGTGCATGGGCGGCGGCGTGAGCGTCTTGCCGATGTAGCCGGGAATCGGCGGAACCGGCATCTCCCTCGTCTGTACCTGCGGCCCGGCGATGAGCGGCACTGCGAGCAGCGCGCAACCGGCGATCGTAAGGAGTGTCTGTGTCTTCATGGTAGTCGTCTTCTTTGCAATGCGCTGGGGCCCCACCCCCAGCGCTACG
>CALFMR010000352.1 GCA_937880585.1 uncultured Acidobacteriota bacterium | reverse complement strand
GGCGACGCTGACGGGCCGCACGTTCGGCTTCGGTAGACGCGCGAGTTGCACGTACGCGCGGATGAAGCGTCCGAGCGCGCCGGATCGTTCTTCGATGAGCGACAGGCCCTGCTGCACCTCGTCGGTCCGCTCGAAGGGCGCCGCGCGATCGACGATGCGCCGAAGCGAGTGCGCGATGGACTTGATGGGCGTGAGCGAGTTGTTGATCTCGTGCGAGAGCACGCGCACGATGCGCTGCCAGGCCGCCTGCTCTTCTTCGCGCAGCGCCTGGCTGAGATCGCTCATGACGACGAGATGGTGCGGCCGGCCGTCGCGGTAGAACTGCGCGCGCCGCACTTCGTAGCGACCAGGCCGGCCGTTGAACGCGCGCTCGATGAGTCGTCGCGCATCGCCGGTGAGATAGTCGTCGAAGCCGATCTCGGCGGCCGGGACGCCAATCCACGGCGTCGCGCGCGGGCCGAGCAGCCCGGCGCCGGCCTTGTTGACGAGCAACAGCGCGTTGGACGGATCGAAGGCGAAGACGGCGACGGCGATCTCCTCCATCACGTGCGTGAGGAGCGCGGCCGACTCGAGCGCCTCGGTGCGCTGGCGCTGCAGCGTCGACCCGAGGTCGTTGACCTCGCGCATGACGGTTGCCGACGCGCTGCCGCTCCGCGTGCTCGGTCCGCGGATCGAGTAGTCGCCCTCGCGCAGCGCGCCGAGCAGGTGCGCGATGAGCTGCATCGACTCGACGGCCACTTCGCGTGCCGCCACGGCCGCGAAGATCGCCGCTGCCGCCATCACGGCCAGAACCGTCCAGCGCAGTTCAGGTGACGCATCGCGCGTCCAGAGCAAGACGCCCGCGGCGGCGAGCGCGGGCGCCGCGCCGGCCAGAACGAACAGCGCGACGGCGCGCTCGACGTTGTGCGCGCGCGGCGGCGCATCACGGCGAAAGGGATTCCCCGTCATCGCGCGCGTCCCCTCCGCCCGTCAACGCCGGCCGATGTCTCGGTGCGCGTCACAGGCCGAACTGCTGCAGCCGCCGATAAAGCGCGCTGCGGCTCATGCCGAGCTGCTCGGCTGCCTTGCGCACGTCGCCCGCGTGGCGCGCGAGCACCTTCTGGATGAAGACTTTCTCCGCCTGCTCGAGCGTCAGGTCATCGGACGTGGACGCGGCCACCTGCAGGCCGAGATCCGCCGCCGTGATCTCCGACGTCCGCGCCATCAGCACCGCGCGCTCGACCGCGTGGCCGCGCTCACGCACGTTGCCGGGCCACAGGTGCGATTCGAGCGCCTGGCGCGCCGACTTGTCGAAGCCGGCGAACGTCCGCCGGTACTTCTCGCTGAACCGCTCGAGATAGAAGCGCGCGAGCGGCGCGATGTCCTCCTGCCGCTCTCTCAACGGCGGAAGGTGAATGACGACGGTGTTGAGCCGGTAGAAGAGATCGTCGCGAAAGCGACCCGCCGCGATCTCGGCGGCCAGATCGGCATTGGTCGCCGACAGCACGCGCACGTTGACATAGGTGACGCGCGACGACCCCACGCGCTGCACCTCGCCCGTCTGCAGCACGCGCAGGAGCTTCGGCTGCAGGCGCGACGGCATGTTCGCGATCTCGTCGAGAAAGAGCGTGCCCTCGTCGGCAAGCTCGAAGCAGCCGATGCGGTCGGTGCGCGCGTCGGTGAACGCGCCCTTCACGTGACCGAAGAGCTCCGACTCGGCCACGCCCTCCGACAACCCGCCGGCGTTCATCGTGACGAGCGGCCGCGCGGCGCGTGACGACAGCCGGTGCAGCAGGCTCGCGACGACTTCCTTGCCCGTGCCGCTCTCGCCCGTGATGAGCACGGACGCGTCCGAAGCGGCGACGCGATCGACGGTCTCGCGCACGGCCTGCATCGACGGCGCCTCGGCGATGAAGGCAGGCAGATCGCGCCGGTGCAATCGTTCGTTCTCCTCCTGCAGCCGCCGCGTCCGCCGCAGTGCGCGCCGCAGTTCCAGTTGCGTCTGCACCGCCGCCACCAGCTTGTCGTCGTCCCACGGCTTCTCGATGTAGTCGCGCGCGCCGCGGCGCATCGCCTCGACCGCGCCCGCCACGCTGCTCCACCCGGTCATGACGAGGACGGGCAGCGTCGGGTCGATCGTGTGCAGGCGATCGAGCAGGTCGAGGCCTTCCTGGCCGGACGTCGTGTCGCGCGTGTAGTTGAGGTCGATGAGCGCAACGTCGACGTCAGACCGCTCGACTTCGGCGAGGACATCGGCCGGCGAGGTCGCCACGGCCACGTCGTAGCCTTCGCCGCCGAGGAGCAGCTCGAGCGCGTCGAGGATGTTGACTTGATCGTCGGCGACGAGCACGCGTCCGAGTGGTGAGGGCATGGATATCCGGCCGGGCGGCGTGCCGCACGTGCGACTCGCGAGTCCCGAATCTGCGAATTATGGCCGGTCGACGGCCGTTCGCGCACAACCGGGGTGCACATCAGGAAGATTCGTACCAGCCGCGGCCGTGCGGCATGAATCCGAAGGCGGACGCGATCCTCGGCCGCGACATCAACCGCGACCGCGGTCATCCACCAAGGCGTGCACGCGTCTTGCTTCTGCGAGACAGGGTTCCAGGGTTCCCCCTGGGTCTGAAGACCCAGGGCTCCGTGGGTTCGACGACGTTCTCCGCGTGGAGCCCTGGCGTTCTGTCCGTGGAGCCCTGGTGTTCTGTTCGCGGAACCCTGGGTCTTCTGTCCGTGGAGCCCTGGTGTTCTGTCTGCGGAGCCTGGTGTTCTGTCTGTGGAGCCCGGTGTTCTGTCCGTGGAGCCCTGGGTCTTCAGACCCAGGGGAACCCGGAACCCGATCCAGCCGACGACGATGACGCTTCGACCGTCCATCCCTCGCGTGCTCGTCGCCGACGACCAGGGCGACATCCTGGAAGCGCTCCGTCTGCTCCTGACTGATGCGGGCTTCGATGCCGACCTCGTGAGCACGGTCGGCGACGTCGAAGATCGCGTCGCGGGACAGACGTACGACCTGCTGCTCATGGATCTGAACTACACGCGCGACACGACGTCGGGCCGCGAAGGCCTGGACCTCGTCGACCGCATCCGTGCGCGCGACGCCGCGCTGCCGATCGTCGTGATGACAGGCTGGGGCAGCATCGACACGGCCGTCGAGGCCATGCGTCGCGGCGCCCGCGGCTTCGTGCAGAAGCCGTGGGACGACACGACGCTCGTCGACGTCGTCCGGCGTGAAGTCAACGACGGGCGTGTAGTCCGCAATCGCGATGCCCGTACGGCCCGCGAACAGGAAGAAGCACGGCTCATCCAGCGCGCGCTCCTCCCCGCCGTCATGCCCGATCTCGACGGCTGCACGCTCGCCGCCGTATGGACGCCGGCGTCGGGCATCGGCGGCGACTGCTATGACGTCGTGCGTTTCTCACCGACGCGCGCCGCTATCGCCATCGCGGACGTCATTGGCCATGGGCTGCCGGCCGCGCTGCTCATGTCGAACCTGCAGGCTGCCGTCCGCGCGTTTGCCACGCCGGCCGCTGAACCGCACGACGTCTGCACGAGCGTCAATCGTCTGCTCTGCCGCAACGTCGCCGCGGGCAAGTTCGTCAGCTTCTGCTATGCCGTCGTCGATCTCGCGGCCGGGACGGTCGTCTACGCGAACGCGGGTCACAATCCGCCGGCACTCGTGCGGTCCGACGGCCGCGTCGATCGCTTCGATCGCACGGGCCTCGTGCTCGGCGTGACCGCGGATTGGACCTATACGTCCGGCACGACGACGATCGATCCCGGCGACCGACTCGTGTTCTTCACCGACGGCATCACCGAAGCCACGTCGGCCGACGACGTGGAGTTCGGCGATGACCGGCTCGTCGAGGCGATTCGTCGTCATCGCACTGCGCCTGCCGATGCGCTGGCCCGCACGCTCTCCGACGCCGTGTCGGCCTGGACCGGCGGCACGTTCCAGGACGACGCGACGCTCATCGTGCTGGCGAGGGACTGACGCGGGGCAAGTGAGAAGTTGGAAGTTGGAAGCCAGGGGGCAAACGCTCGTCAAGTTAGAAGTTGGAAGCGAGAAGTGAGGAGCGCATCGGCCGTTCGAAGTTCATCCTTCGACGTTGATCCGTGCCTCCACTTCGTCGTGAACTTCTGGCTTCTGGCTTCTGGCTTCGAACTTCTAACTTGACGAACGGCCGCCGGAGGCGGCCCCGTGGTACGCTCCCGGCCGTGAACGGGACAGAAGAATCGGCCTCGCGCACCGGGTTCGGGGCGTGGCTGCTGGCCGGACTGAGTGACAGCCGCACGCGCCAATCGGGCGTGTCGCATCATCATCAGGCGCCCTGGTGGCAGGTCATGTGCCTCACCGGCGTCGACTACTTTTCGACCCTCGGCTACCAGCCGGGCATCGCGTTCATCGCCGCCGGCTACCTCGCGCCGTTCGCCACGCTGGTGCTCGTCGCGCTGACGCTCTTCGGCGCGCTGCCCGTCTACCGGCGCATCGCCGCGCTCAGTCCGCACGGCCAGGGCAGCCTGTCGGTGATCGAAGATCGGCTGCCGCGCTGGCGCGGCAAGGCGTTCGTCCTCGTCCTGCTCGGATTCGCGGCGACGAGCTTCGTCATCACGATCACGATGTCCGCCGCCGACGCGGCCGCGCACGTCATCGAGAACCCGTTCGTGCCCGCATGGATGGGCCATCCCATCGTCGTCACCTGCGTCCTCGTCGCGGCGCTCGGCCTCGTCTTCCTCCGCGGCTTCGGCGAAGCTGTCGGCCTGGCCGTCGTGCTCGTCGCCAGCTACCTCGTCGTCAACGTCATCGTCATCGGCTGGGAGCTCGTGGTGCTCGTCGCGCACCCGGCCGCGCTCGCCGGCTGGCGCGCGCACCTCTTCGCGCAGCAGCCGAATCCGTGGATGATGATCGTGCTCTCGATCGTCCTCTTCCCCAAGCTCGCGCTCGGTCTGTCGGGATTCGAAACCGGCGTGGCCGTGATGCCTCTGGTCGCCGGCGCGGGCGCCGATTCGGCCGCGCGGCTCGAGGCGCGCGTCGCGAACACGCGCAAATTGCTGACGACGGCCGCGCTCATCATGAGCGTGCTGCTCATCGGCAGTTCGCTCGTCACGACGACGATGATCCCGGCCGAGGCGATGCAGAAAGGCGGACTCGCCGACGGCCGCGCGCTCGCGTATCTCGCACACCGCGATCTCGGCAACGTGTTCGGCACGGTCTACGACCTGGCGACGATTGCGACCCTGTGGTTCGCAGGCGCGTCGGCCATGGCGGGCCTGCTCAACCTCGTGCCGCAGTACCTGCCGCGCTACGGGATGGCGCCTGACTGGGCGCGCGCGATGCGTCCGCTCGTACTCCTCGTCACCGCGATCGGCTTCGTCGTCACGTTCATCTTCGACGCGGACGTCGTCCAGCAGGGCGGCGCGTACGCGACCGGCGTCTTGATGTTGA
>CALFMR010000351.1 GCA_937880585.1 uncultured Acidobacteriota bacterium | reverse complement strand
GCAGGTGCGCCTCGACGGTCGACCGCCCGTCGCCAATCGTCGGCCGCACGCCGACGCTCGTGACCGCGCGATGGCACGCGCCGTCGACGATCGCAATCGAGGCGTAGATGCCGTCAGCGGGCAGCAGTTCATTCGCGGTCTGCAGATTCGCCGTCGGAAAACCGAGCCCGCGTCCGCGGCCGTCGCCGTGCTCGACCGTGCCCTCAATCGTGTAGTGGTGTCCGAGGAGCGATCCGGCTTCGTCGACGCGGCCCTCCTGCACGAGATGCCGGACGCGCGTGCTCGAGACCACGAAATCCTTGTAGCGCACCGGATCGATCTTCTCGACGCGGAACCCGCGGTCCTCGCCGAGCGCGCGCAGCAGCGTGAACGTGCCGGATCGATCGCGGCCGAACAGGAAGTTGGCGCCGACCCACACCTCAGCCGCGCGCAGCCAGTCGACGATGACCGTCTCGACGAAGAGCTCCGGCTCCCAGCGCGACAGCTCGTGCGTGAAGCGGACGACGGCCACGGCCTCGAGGCCCGCGCGCTGGAACGCGGCGAGCTTCTGGTCGAGCGTCATGAGCAGCGGCGGCGCCTTGTCCGGCCGGAGCACGCGCGGCGGATGCGGATCGAAGATCATCACGGCCGACGTGCCACCGCGCTCGCGCGCGCGGCGCCGGACTTCGTCGACGAGCTGCTGGTGTCCGCGGTGCAGGCCGTCGAAGTTGCCGAGCCCGACGACGGGACTCAGCCATTTCGGCCGCGGAGACTCGGGAAAATACGCTACCTGCATGGCCTCATGTTCCTGGCGCGACTCACGCGGCCGGCACGTCGAGACGCAGGCCGTCATAGGCCAGCGCCACGCCGGGTGGCAGTGTGGCCGACGTGGCCGCGTGCCTCAGATCGTGCGCGATGTGCGTCAGATACGTCCGAGCCGCGCCGATGCGGCGCGCCGCTTCGATCGCTTCCGCGACCGTGAAGTGCGTCGGGTGCGGCTGGTGACGCAGCGCGTCGATGACGAGCGTGTCGAGGCCGTTGAGCAGCGCGAACGAAGACTCCGGCACGGCGCTGCAGTCGGTGAGATACGCGAACCGGCCGACGCGAAAACCAAGGATCGTCGCCCGCCCATGCGCGATCGGCACCGGCACGACGGTCTGGCCGCCGATGGCGAACGGTCCGTCGACCGGCACGAGCTGTAGATCGGGCACGCCGCCCGCCGCGGGCTTCCCCACTTCGAACGCGTAGTGGAAGATCCGGTGGATGTCGTCGAGCGCGTCGGCGCGGCCGTAGATCGGCATCGCCTTGCCGCTCATCGCATTGAACCGCCGCACGTCGTCCAGCCCCATGATGTGATCGGCGTGCGCGTGCGTGAGGCAGATCGCGTCCACGCGGCGAATGCCGTGCGTGAGCGCCTGCGTCCGCAGGTCGGGCGACGTATCGACGAGCACGCGCGTATCGTCATCGCACTCGAGATAAATCGAAGGCCGGAGGCGGCGATCGCGAGGATCGGTCGACGAGCAGACCGCGCAATCGCAGCCGATGGCGGGCACGCCGTGCGAGGTGCCGGTGCCGAGAAAGAGAACACGCACGAACGTTGGATGCTAGCATGAGCGCGCGATCGCCCTGGAGCAACCGCCCGTGGCCAGACGTCCGAAATCCCGCACGACCTCGCGTTCATCCGCAGCCCGTCAACCGCGCCGCCGACCGTCAGCGCCGAAGCGCAGGGCGGCACGGTCGCCGGCTCGCGCAGCCCG
Organism: uncultured Acidobacteriota bacterium; assembly: GCA_937880585.1. Lineage (GTDB taxonomy): Bacteria > Acidobacteriota > Vicinamibacteria > Vicinamibacterales > SCN-69-37 > CALFMR01. Next base: position 2,483 of record CALFMR010000351.1, on the reverse strand, counting down.
CGCCGTGGCCCGACTCGCCGAGATCATGCGTGTCCTGCGGTCGCCGCACGGCTGCCCGTGGGACCGTGAACAGTCGCACGAGAGTCTGCGCGGACATCTGATCGAAGAGGCGTACGAAGCCGTCGATGCCATCGACCGCGGTGAAGATGCGGCCTTGTGCGGCGAGCTCGGCGACGTGTTGCTCCAGTGCGTCTTCCACGCGCAGATCGCGAACGAAGCCGGACGATTCGATCTGGCCGACATCGCGCATGCGATCGCGGAGAAGCTCATCCGCCGGCATCCGCACGTGTTCACGGCGAGCGGACGGCCACTTTCGGCTGCCGTCCGGCGCCGCCGGCAGACGACGTCGGGCGGCGTGCGCGAACAGTGGCAGCGCATCAAAGCCGGCGAGCAGGCCGCGGCTGGCGTCGAACGGCACCTGCTCGCGGGACTGCCGCGCGCGCTGCCGGCCCTGCTCCGCGCGCAGAAGATTGGCGCGAGGGCGGCTGAGGTCGGGTTCGACTGGCCCGATGCCCGCGACGTCCTCTCGAAGATTGACGAAGAAGTCGCCGAGCTCCGGGCCGTCGTCGGCCATGCCGATGGCGATGCAAATCGGCACGCGGTCGTCGACGAAATGGGCGACGTGCTCTTCTCGATCGCGAATCTCGCGCGCAAGCTGGGCGTCGAGCCCGAACAGGCGCTCGCCCAGGCCAACGACAAGTTCACGCGCCGGTTCAACGCCGTCGAAACGCGGCTCGCGGCCGAAGGCATCGACGTACACGATGCCGGGCTCGACGTGCTCGAAGCGGCATGGGCCGCCGTCAAGGCGACGACCACGTCCGCATCCGCCACGTCCGCCCCGACATCGCGTGCACGCGAAGTTCGCGGCCGTCGGTCTCGACGCTGATCGCGCCGTCCGCATCCGTCCGGAACACCTGCGCGCCGCCGCGCACGAGCCGCTCGACGACGTCGGGCGCGGGGTGGCCGAAGAGATTGGCGCGGCCGGCGCTGATGAGCGCAACGGCCGGCGCGTAGCTATCGACGAAAGCCTGCGACGTCGCCGTGGGGCTACCGTGATGCGCGACTTTCAGGACGCGCAGCGGCCAGCGCGGGTCGGCTGGCGGCAAGGTGCGTTCGACTTCTGACGACACGTCACCCGTGAGCAGCAACTCGGCACGTCCGTAACGGAACCGCAGCACGATCGAGTCGTCGTTGCGGACGCGCTGCCGTTCCCAGTCGGGCCGTCCCGGATTGAGCACGTCGACGTCGACGCTTCCCATCTCGACACGATCGCCGGTCTGCAGTTCCCTCCATGCGACGTGCTGCGCGCGTGCCTCGTCGTGCAGCCGTTGCCGCTCGATGTTCGGCGGGACGGGAATGCCCTCCCAGATTTCCGCCGGACGAAACATCTCCGCGACCGAGCGCGTCCCGCCGACGTGATCGAGATCGGCGTGCGTGAACGCGAGCCGATCGAGATGGCGAACGCCCAGCGCCCAGAGCGTGGGCGCGACGACGCGATCGCCAACGTCGAGATCGCCGGCCGAACCGCCCGCGTCGACGAGCCACGATCGGCCGCCGGGAAATTGAATCGACAAGGCGTCGCCTTGGCCTACGTCGATCATCGTGAGCCGGAGCCAACCGGCATCGGGCGGGGCGCCCGTGCCAAACGGTTCGAACGCGACAACGACAGCCGCGCATGCGAACACGACAATGGCCACGATGCGGAGACGACGATCGGCGGCCGGAGCGAGCGCCAACACGCCCGCGCCGAAGAAGAAGCCGATGACGGGCCACGCCGGTGGAGGCACGCGCCAGGACAGCCACGACACGAGGTCGACGAGCGAGGCCGATCCGAGGAGCGCGCGCACGGCCAGCTGCGTCACGAGAACCGCCGGATACGCGAGTGCCGGCGTCCAGACGCCGACGACGAGCGCGATGACGCCGGCGATCTGGATGACGGCCATCATCGGAATGGCGATGAAGTTCAGCGCGAGTCCAGCCACGCCGACACGCGTGAAGACGGCCGCGCTGACGGGAAGAATCGTCAATTCGGCGGCGATCGTCGCAGCGAGGAGCGCGACGCCGGGCTCCATCCAGCGCCGAACGCGCCCTGGTGCGCGAGCGGGCAGCCACGCCATGACGCGTCGGTGCAGCGGGCCGGCCATGACGATGATGCCGAGCGTGGCACCGAATGACAGCCAGGCGCCCACGTCGATGACGGCCAACGGATCGCCCACGGCAATCACGAACGCGACGAATGCAAGGACGTCGATCGCTGCCGGCGCCAGGCCGGCAAGGCCGCACAACAGATAGACGCACGCGGCCGTCACCGCGCGTTCGACCGATGCGTCGCCGCCGACGATCCAGCCGCACTCGATACGCTGCTACAGACCCGCGCCGATGCAGTCTCGTGGCCCTTCGCCGTCGCCAGCGACGCAGCGCTCGACGTCGATGCCGTGATCGCCGATCGCTAAACACGTCTAGCCGCGAACGGGGGCGCTGCG
>CALFMR010000350.1 GCA_937880585.1 uncultured Acidobacteriota bacterium | reverse complement strand
TACCAGCTCAGCAGGCTGTCGCCGACGAGGGCGGCGATATAGGCGGCAATCGCGAGGAACGTGCCGAAAGGGAGGCGCGTCTGGAGCGATCGGCGTCGGGCGGCGACCAGGCTGAGGCCGATGATCGCGCCCGATGCGCTGGCGAGGAACAGCACGACCCACACCTGCTGCCAGCCGAGAAACGCGCCAATCATCGCGAGCATCTTCACGTCGCCGAGTCCCATCCCGTCGACGCCGGTCGCGCGCTTCCAGATCCAGCGCACGAACGCGGGTAGCGCGGCCCCAAGCGCCGCGCCGACGAGCGCGCTCACGATACCCGGTCCGGTCACCAGGCTGAACAGCAGGCCCGCGACGAGCCCGGGGAGCGTCAACACATCGGGTAGCCGCTGCACATCCAGGTCCGTGCCGAAGAGCGCGATGAGCAGCGCCGTGAACACGAGACGCTGCGCGACCATCCAGACGTTCGGCCAGAAAATCAGTCCGACCAGGACGAAGGCCACGGCCGTGACAAGTTCGACGATCGGATATCGCGCGCTGATCCGCGCATGGCACGCGCGGCAACGCCCGCCGAGCACGAGATAGCTGATGACGGGGATGTTGTCGTACCAGGCAATCGGCGCACGGCACGACGGGCATCGCGATCCGGGCGAGATGATGGACTCGCCGGCCGGGATGCGGGCGATGCACACGTTGAGGAAGCTGCCGATCATCAAGCCGATGACGGCGATCCAGATGATCACCATCGGCGTCACCGGCCGAGGTGCGGCAACGGCAAGAGCTTGGAGTCGGGCGAAAGCGTCACGGCGTGTGTCGCCGCATCGTACAGGAACGGCGCGCCCGACGTCGGCTCAACGGGCGGGCCGGCCAGTAAGCCCGCGCTGACCACATCGCTCCACGCGTGCGGATACGCGTCCGTCCGCGTGTGGTACTGCTCGACGATGGCCGTCAGCCGATCGATGGCGTCGAGTGCGTCGAGCTGCGCGAGCGATCGCGCGGCGGTCTGGCGGATGTAGGCCTGGTCGGATGTCGCCATCTCGTGCAGCAGCAATCGCGCCCCCGTCCGGTCCCCGCCCGCCGCTCTCGTTGTCGCGGCCAGCGGCCGCAGCCACTCCGGCGCGCCCGGCATATCGGCGGCTTTCTCGAACCAGCGCGCGGCCTCGAGCGCATTGCCCGTGTACCAGTAATTTACGTACGCGATGTCGTGCGCGTACTGCCAGCGGTTCGGCGCAACGCTCAATCCCTTTTCGAGCAGCGCGATCGCCTGATCCGGCCGTCCCGGTCCGTTCGGCGGATCCATTGCGAGAAAGACCGCGCCGAAGCGGTACGCCAGATTGAAGTGCGGATCGAGCGTCGTCGTCAGATCCAGGAGCGGCTGGAGCAACTCGAACCGACCCGTCGTGCGGAGCGAATGACGGTCACGGCCGTAGTGCTGGATCGTGCGGATCCAGTAGACGTCCGCAGCGATCGCGTCGAACGAGAGAAAGACGCGCCGCGCGGCCGGCCCAGGCCGGACGAAGAGGACGCGCGCGTCGGCATCGGGCAGCGGCACAGCCTCGCGCGCGTGCAGCAACGCGGCCGCCGAACCGATGCCGGCAGCCACGACCGCGATGCCGATCCAGAGCGGCACGCGCCTCATGTGAACTCGCGCCTCGAGAAAACGAGGATCGCCGCGACCACGGCCGCGGCGGCGTAGATGACACCGTAGCCGGCCGTGAGCGTGACATAGGACGCCGGCACGGGCAGGCCGTGGACGACTTGCGCCTTGAGGTCGAACGCCGAAAACGCCGGCACGATCCATCCGATGGCCGCCACGACGTGCGAGACGATCGATGGGGCTTCGACCGTGTCGCCGAAACGGCGAAGGTCGAGGCTGAAGACACCCGTGACGTAGATCCCGATCGTGAACGCGAGCGACAGAAGGGCGCTCGACGAGAACGCGGAGAAGAACAGCGCCACGGCCGTGAGCAGCGCGAGCTCGATCGCGATCATCAGCGTCGCGAGCAGCAGGTGCGGATCGGCGGCCGCCGCGTCCCACGCCGCGCGCTCGACGGGCAACGCGCGCCAGTCGAGATACTTCAACATCAGGAACAGCGCCACGGTCATCGCCGCGACGTTGACGACGATGGTCAGGACGAGGCCGAGGTATTTGCCGACGATGAACTGCCAGCGCGGAAGCGGTTTGGCGAGCAGACTGATGATGCTGCGGCGATCGATCTCGCGCGAGACGAGACCGACGCCGAGAAAGATCGTCATCAGCAGGCCGGCGCCTTCGATAACGGCAAGCCCAAGATCCTTGATGATCTTGACGTCTTCCCCGGCCGTGAGCTGACCAAGCAGGATCGATGCTGCGACGAGCAGCAGCGCGAAACCGGCAATCGCGTACAGGACGCGATCGCGGACGTGTTCCTTGAACACGTGCCACGCGACGAGAGCAATGCGGCGCACAGTCATGACGCGGCGGACCGGTCACCGCGGGTATCGTCGACGCGGACGTCGTTTCCGAGGGCGTGCAAGAACGCGTCTTCGAGCGAGGCGCCGACGGGTGCGACCGAGACGAGCGCGGCGCCTGCCGCCGCCAGATCGGCGATGAACGGCTCGGGCCGTTCGCCGGGCGCGAGCTCGAAGCGGTAGCGTCCGTCGGCGATGCGCGACGTCTTTCGCACGCGCGCGGCCGCGCGATCGACGAACGCGGTCGGCACGTCCGAGGCGGTCACGTCGGTGCCGCCGGCGTGGCGCGTCAGCTCGCCCACGGTGCCCTCGGCGACCAGCCGTCCTTTTGCAAGGATGCCGACGCGGCTGCAGAGTTGTTCGGCGTCGGAAAGAATGTGCGAGCTGAAGAGTACCGTGCGGCCCTCGTCGCGGAGCGCCAGGATCATTTCGCGCACGTCGCGGCGGCCGATCGGATCGAGACCTGACATCGGTTCGTCGAGAATGACGAGCGCCGGGTCGTTCACGATCGCCTGCGCGAGTCCCACGCGCTGGACCATGCCCTTTGAATATTGACGCAGCGGCCGACGGCGATCGGCGCCGAGGCCGACGCGGTCGAGCGCCGCGCCGGCGCGCGCACGGCGGTCTTCGCCGCGATAGCCGAACAGGCCCGCGAAGTACTCGAGCAATTCTTCGGCGGTCAGATGATCGTAGAACGTGGGATTCTCGGGCAGGAATCCCAGCCGCTGACGTGCCCCGACGTCACCGGCCGGACGACCGAGAATCTCGGCGCGACCGGCGGTCGGCCGGAGCAGGTCGAGCAGCAACTTGAGCGTCGTGCTCTTCCCCGCGCCATTCGGCCCGAGCAGACCGAACACGCCGCCCTCGGGAATGTCGAACGACAGCCCATCCACGGCCCGATGCGGGCGCGGCCGCCAGAACCCCTGCGGGAAGTCCTTCGTCAGCCCGAGGACGCGAACCGGAAACATAGAGGGGCAAGTCAGAAGTTAGAAGTTCGAAGCCAGAAGATCGAAACCCGACGCGTCCAGCCATTCACGCATCTGCACGACCTCCCGGGCGCTTCTGCTCGATCACATCGGCCGAAGGGGCGGGGAACTTCATTGCTTTGAGGCCAGCTCGAGCGTGATCGCGAGTTCGAAGTATTGCGGCTGGATGAGCTGGTCGAAGCGGACGCCGTTGATGAAGAACGTGGGCGTGCCACGGATCTGGAGCACGCCGCCGTCGGCGATGTCGCGGCGGATGTCGGGCAGCTTCTTCGCGTACTCGGCGTCGAAGTCCGTCACGCCGAGCAGGCGCTGGGCCGCGTCGCGCACGGCGGCGGGCGTCGTGCCCTGGTTGGCGAACAGCCAGTCCGCCATCTCCTGGTACTTGCCGCGGTCGCGCGCCATGCGCGCGGCGGCCGCGGCGTCGCACGCGGCTTCGTGGCCGTGGATGGTCGACGCCGTGTTGAAGTTGCACGCCGCATTCCACGGCCAGTCCTTCATGACGTAGTCGACTTGGCCCGGGTTCGACTTCGCGAACTTGTCGAGGACGGGCCGATACATCTCCTCCATCACGCGACAGGTCGGGCACTCGTAGTCATTGAACTTGACGATGACGACGGCGGCCGAGCTCTTGATACCGAGATCGACGCGCGGCTGCTTCGCCCACGCCTCGGTGAACGCCTGCACGGCATCGGTCGGCGGCGCGTTCGTCGTGGCGGCCTGCGCCGCGAGCGTGCCGTCCTTCGGGAACAGCAGGATGACGGTCACTATCGCGGCCGCGTACAACACGGCAGCGAGACGCGGGCACATGGCGCGGAGATCGCGCGCGGGCAGATGGGGCAACGATTCGCGGTCGCGCGGGGACATGATCGAGATTATGCCCCGAAGACCTGCGCCTGGCCGCCGTAGGGAGTGCTCCTCCCCGACGCCTGTCAAGACTTGATACAGTACGGCCCATTCCCTTCGAGGAGGAGACAGTCATGACCCACCGAATCAGGCGAGGCGCTGTACCGGCGTTGATCATCGCGGCGGCGCTCTGGACCGGAGCGTCAACCATCGACGCGCAGCAGGCGGGACGAGGACGCGGCGGCCCGCGCGGTCCCGTGCTGTCGGTCACGAGCACGTCGTTCCCGGACGGCGGTGTCATCCCGATGCACAACGCTTTCCGCGGCGACAACAAGTCGCCGGCGTTCGAGTTCCACTGGTCCAACGGCAACGACCCGGCCGAGGCGCCCGCCGCGCTCCAGTCCTATGCCGTGGTCCTGCACGACGTCGAGAACTCGTCGGCACGCGGTACGACGGACACGCTGCACTGGACGGCGTTCAACATCCCGGGCACGGCAAAGGGCCTCGCGGAAGGCCTCGGCGAGGGTACCCTGCCCGACGGCACGGTCAACGGCCCTGGCCTCAACGCGAGCCGCGGCAACACGCCCGCCTACTTCGGCCCCGCCGCGGGCGTCGGTCCGTACCATCACTACGTCTTCGAGTTCTACGCGCTCGACACGAAGCTGGACCTGCCTGCCACGGCCACGCGCGACGACCTGATGAAGGCCATGGAAGGCCACGTCATCGGCAAGGCCGCCTACGTCGGGCGGTTTCACGCGACTGAGTGAAGAAGAGCGGGATCAAGTCAGAAGCTCGAAGCCAGAA
>CALFMR010000349.1 GCA_937880585.1 uncultured Acidobacteriota bacterium | reverse complement strand
GACCATGAACTCCTGGAAGTCCACGTTCGAGTCGGCGTGCGCGCCGCCGTTGAGGACGTTCATCATCGGCACCGGCAGCACCGGCCCATCGGCGCGCGCGGCGAGCGGCACGAGCGAGGCGAGATGTTCGTAGAGCGGCACGCCGGCGGCGGTCGCCGCGGCGCTGGCCGTCGCCATCGACACGCCCAGGACGGCGTTCGCGCCCAGCCGGCCGAGGTTCGGCGTCCCGTCGAGCGCGGTGAGCTGCGCATCGATGGTCCGCTGATCTGCTTCCTGTCCGACCAGGGCCGCCTGGATCTCGTCGTTGACGTGGCCGACCGCACGCAGGACGCCCTTGCCGCCGAAACGGCGCTTGTCGCCGTCGCGCAGTTCGAGCGCTTCGCGCGTGCCGGTCGAGGCGCCCGAGGGCACCGCCGCGCGGCCGTGCGCGCCCGATTCGAGGACGACTTCCACTTCGACGGTTGGATTGCCGCGCGAGTCGAGAATCTCGCGAGCCTGAATGGTGCGGATTTTCACGAAGGCGATCTCCACGTGCGCCTGCGTCCGGAAACGGACGCCCAAGCGCGGCGCATGGCCGGCACTGCACCGGCAGGCGGGCAGACAGTCTATCACGCTGTTCCCGTCCGATCGGCGCGTCTCGGCCGCGGTTCGACGGCCGTCTGGCGGTCCGGCGCGTCTGGTCTTGGCGCGCGATCCGGGCTACCATGAGGTGCCGCTCAGTCCCCCTGGCGCGGAACGCCGCTTCGCGCGGCTTCGGCGCCGAGTCGCACGCGACGGTTCGCTCGTGGCCGTTCACGAAAGAGGGTGTATGCCCCGCCACCTTTCCGTCTGCCTGGTGCTCGTTGCCGTCCTGGGTTCTGCGGCGCCTGCCAGCGCGCAGCCCCCGATCGCGCCATCGCCCGTCGTCTTCGAAGCGTCAGCCGCCGATGGCCGCTTGCAAGGCATCGTCACCGACCAGGGCGGCGCCACGATCGGCGGCGTCAGCATCCTGGCATTCGGCGCGACACTCGCGGCGGTCACGACCGACGCACAGGGACGCTTCGCCATCGCGCTGCCCGCGGGTCAGTACGTCGTCCGCGCCGCGCGCGAAGGATTCATCTCGACGTTCCGCGAGCTCATCCACGTCCAGACGAACACGACCGTCGAGCGTCACATTCAACTGATGCGCGCCGACGCGGCCGCCGTCCAGCCGGGCGCGACTGCCGTCGCGGACGACCCGGGCAGCGGTATCGAGAACTACAGCGAGACGGCGTGGCTCCTGCGCCACTTGCCGAGAACTGCGTTGCGTGACGTGGCGCCCGATGCGCTCGGCGGTGACGCGTCGGATGGACCATCGAACGCGGTCGCTGGCCGTTGGCTCGATGCCGCCCTCGATCAGTCGACGCGCGCGGCCTCGTCGTTCTTCGCCAACACGGACTTCAGTGGACAGGTCAACTTCGTCACGACCCAGTCGCTGGCCCAGCCGGGCACGGACGCCAGCGTCCTCCAGGGCCTGCCGCATGGTTCGGCCGACGTCGTCGTCGGCGCGCCCGTTGGATCGGTAGGCGACTGGTCGCTCCGCGGCGTCGCGGCTGCGTCGGACCTGTCGTCGTGGACGCTCCTGGCCGAGTACAAGTCGCGGCCCGAACAGCCGCACGCGCTGCGATTCGGCGTGTCCTACAGCACGCAGGCGCTGTCGCCCGAACGCACCGCGTCGTTGTCGGTCTCGCTGCCGGCCTCGCGCAGCGTCGGCGGAATGTATCTGTCGGATCACTGGCGCGCGGCCCGCGCGCTCGATCTGAGCTACGGCTTGCGCGTCGACCACTACGACTACATGGCGTCGCCCACGCTCGTCAGCCCGCGCGCGGGCGCACGGCTGCGTGTCATCGACCGGACGTACCTGACGGCCTCGGTATCGGAACGCGCGATTGCGCCCGGCGCGGACGAGTTCCTGCCGCCGACCTCATCGGGCGTCTGGCTGCCGCCCGAGCGCACGTTCTCGATGCTCGTCGACGGCGCGCCGATGGAGCCCGAGCGCGTGCGGCGCGAGACGGCGGCCCTCGAGCGTGAATTGGGCGGCTCGGCGCCGGTCACGGTTCGCGTCGGCTGGTTCTCGCAGCAGACGGCGAATCAGCTCGCGACGCTCTTCGGGCTCGATGACGCGAGCGAAGTCGGACACTACTACGTCGCGTCGGCCGGCCAGGTGAGCGTGGTCGGGTGGACCGCGTCGGCGAGCGGTCATTTCGGCCGTAACGTGCGCGGCCGTGTCGAATATTCATCCGGGCGCGCCGACTGGGGCGATGGACCAGGTCACGCCCGGCTCGTCAGTCAGATGGCGCCGTCGGTCCTGCGCACGGGCGTCGAGCGCATCCACGACCTGCTGACGGCGCTCGACATCGCCGTGCCAGAGACCGGCACGGCCATCACCGTTGTCTATCGTCTCGACAGCGCGTTCAGCGGCGCCGATCGTCGCGATCTCGCTCCGGGCGTCGCGGGCCGCGTCAATTTCGAGGTGCGCCAGCCATTGCCGTACCGGCCGTTTGGCGGCACGCCGCTCAACCTGCTCTTCGCCGTCCGCACGCTCCTGCACGACACGGACGCGCCCGGTTCGATCTACGACGAACTGCTCACCGTACAGGCGCCCTTGCGCGTGACGACGGGCCTGCAGGTGCGCTTCTGATGTCGAGCCGATATCCCGGGCAGGCGCACGCGGCGGCCGCGAGGGCCCTCCGCGCGTTCGACGCCTAATCGCATGGCCATGGCCGTCCGCCCCCTGCGTCCGCTCGTTCGCGTCGCCTTGCCCGTGGCGCTGGCGGCGATCCTCGTGTGCCTGGCCGTCGTGAACGTGGCGCTCGTCAAGACGTGGCCGGGCGAGCTCGAGGACGGCGTCCTTTGGGCCCGCGAAGGGTCGAACGTCGTCGCCGTCGAGGTCGCCGACGACACGGCCGGCGCACGGGCGGGCATTGTGCCGCGCGATGTGCTGCTGCTCGTCGACGGTCATGAGATCCAGGCGCCGGCCGACGTCTCCCAGATGTTGAAAGCCGCGCCCGGCGCGGCCCACGAGTACGTCGTCAAGCACGCGACCGTCGAACGGCCGGTCGTGATCCATCTCGAGCTCTCGCCGACCGTGGCGCACGGGCTCTACTATTCGCTCGCGCTCGTCGGCATCCTCGCGCTCGTCGTCGGCGCGTCGGTGCGCTTGCGCCGGCCGCACGATCCGGCGACGCTGCACTTCTTCTGGCTGTCGGTCGCCTTCTTCGGCGTGCTCGCGTTCACGCCGAGCGGCCGGTACGATCGGCTCGACTACTTCTTCGAGTGGGCCGACATGACCGCGCGGCTCGCGCTGCCGCCGCTGTTCCTGCACTTCGCGCTGATCTTTCCGGAGCGGCCGCATCCGTGGGCGCGCTCGGCCGTCGGCCGGCGCCTGCTGCCGTGCTTCTACGTGCCGGCCGTGGTGCTGGGCGTCACGCGGATCCTCGTCGTGACCGGACGGCTCGGTCGGCCGTCGACCGTGGCGCTCGAGCGCGTCGAGCTCCTCGCGTACGCGTACCTCGCGTTGTGTCTCGTCGGTGGGCTCGGCCTGATGCTGCGTGCGCTCACGCGGCTGCGATCGGTGACCGCGCGCCGGCAGCTCCGATGGATCGTCTGGGGATCGACGGTCGGCGCCGTGCCGTTCGTCGCGCTCTACGTCGTCCCGCTGCTCTTCGGGCGGACGCTGCCGCCGGCCGAGTACAGCGCGGTCCTGCTCGGCTGCATTCCGCTCGCCTTCGCGTCGGCCATCGTCCGCTACCGGCTGATGGACATCGAAGTCATCATCAAGAAGGCGCTCGGGATGGCGGCCGTCGTGCTGCTGCTCGCGGCCATCTACGGCGGCACGTTGTGGCTCGTGAGCCTGGTGCTCGGCGCCAACAACGACCAGAGCAGTTTCTGGGCGCTCCTCGCGACGCTCATCGTCGCGCTCGTGGCGCCGTGGTTGTGGAAGGCGATTCAGACCGCGCTCGACCGGCTCTACTACCGCGACCGGTACGACTACCGCCGCGCGCTCATGAGCTTCGCGCGTGAGCTCAACAGCGACCTCGATCTCGATCGACTCAGCACGCGGCTCGTCGATCGCGTCCATCAGACGTTTGGCGTCGATCGCATCGCGCTGTTTCTGTCGGCGGAAGAGGGCGACGGCGGACGCTTCGGTCCCGTCGCGTCGGCGGGCTTCGTCGAGCGATTCGACCGCACGATTCGGCCGGGCACGGTCCTCGGCACGCGGCTCGTGGCAGGGCAGACCGTGGCCGTCGACGACCCGGTGCCGGCGCGGCGACTCTCGGGCGCCGAGGCCGCGGAGTGGCGCGAGACCGGGCTCTACAGCTTCGTGCCGTGCGTGTCGAACGAGGCAACGATCGCGGTCATCGCGACCGGCCGGCGCGCGCACGGCGAGCCGCTCAGCAGCGAGGACATGACGCTGCTCGCGGCCGTGGCCGCGCAGGCGGCGACGGCGCTCGAGAACGCGCGGCTCTACAACCAGCTCAGCGGCAAGGCGACCGAGATTCAGCGCCTGCACCAGTTCAGCGACAGCGTCCTCGAATCGCTCACCGACGGCCTGGTCGTCGTCGATCTCGAGATGCGCGTGCTCAGATGGAACCGGCGGATGGAGGCGCTCACCGGGATCGCGAGCGCGCGCGCGCTCGGCGAGCGGATCGATGTGCTGTTCGGCGCGCCGTTCGTCGAGACGCTGCAGGCGGCCTGGGCGGCCTCACCGCACGGCACGACGCTCTACCGGCTGCCGCTCGAATGCGCACCCGACGGCGGCGAGCCGCGCATGCTCCTGATGAACACCGGCGTCTCGCCGTTCCGCACGAGTGCGGCCGAACAGGCCGGCTGGATCATCGTGCTCGAAGACGTCACCGAGCGCGCGCACCTCGAAGAGCAGCTTCGGCTATCGGAGAAGATGGCCGCGATCGGGCTCCTAGCCGCCGGCGTTGCGCACGAAGTGAACACACCGCTCACCGGCATCTCGAGCTTCACGCAGATGCTGCTGGACCGCGCGGAGGATAATGATCCGAAGAAGCAGCTGCTCGAGAAGATCGAGCAGCAGACGTTCCGGGCCGCGAAGATCGTCAACAGCCTGCTGAACCTCGCGCGGCCGTCGGGCGGCGAGGCCGGGCCGGTGGACGTGAACCTGGTCATCAACGATGTCATCGCGCTGCTCGAGCACCAGTTCCGCATGAGCAAGATCCAGGTTCGCAAGTCGCTCGCGTCGTCCGAGATTGTCGTGCGCGGCGTCGAGTACAAATTGCAGCAGGTGTTCCTCAATCTCTTTCTCAATGCGCGCGACGCGATGCCGAAGGGCGGGTGGCTGTCGATCTCGACTGGCGTCGACGGCGGCGAGGCCGTTGTCGAAGTGGCCGACACGGGCGTGGGGATTCCGTCCGAGCACCTGGCGCGGATCTACGATCCGTTCTTCACGACCAAGGCTGAGGGGCGCGGCACCGGCCTCGGGCTGTCGGTGACCTACGGCCTCGTGCAGGAACACGGCGGCCGGCTGACCTGCGAAAGCGACGTCGCCGAAGGCACGCGCTTCCGCCTCACGCTGCCGATGATGCAGCCGGTCAGCGGCGAAACCCTGGAAGGCGCAGTACGGTAATGACTGATTCCCCCGTGGTCCTTGTCATCGACGACGAGGAGATCATCCGCGAGGCGCTCGAGGCGCTGCTCGGCGCCGACGGCTATACGGTCGTGTCGGCCGGGACGGCGGCGGCCGGGCTCGAGGCGCTGGCGGCCCGCCGCGTCGACGCCGTGCTGCTCGACCTGATGCTGCCCGATCGCGACGGCATGGAAGTGCTCGAGGACATCCGGCGCATCGACGACGAGCTGCCGGTCGTGATGATCACGGCGTTCGGCACGATCGAAAGCGCGGTCGAAGCGACCAAGCAGGGCGCGTTCCACTACTTCACGAAGCCGTTCAAGAACGACGACGTGCTGGTCGTGCTGCGCAACGCGATCGAGCGGCGGCGGCTCGTGCTCGAGAACCGTGAGCTGCGCGACCGGCTGCGATCCGACACGCACCGCTTCGACGACATCATCGGCGGCAGCGCGAAGATTCGCGCCGTTTACGATCTGGTGGCGCGCGCCGCGCCGAGCCGCGCGACCGTCCTCATCCAGGGTGAGAGTGGGACGGGGAAGGAGCTCGTCGCGCGTGCGTTCCATCGCCGATCGGCGCGGGCCGACAAGCCGTTCATCACGGTCAACTCGGGCAACCTGCCGCCCGATCTGCTCGAGTCGAACCTCTTCGGCCACGTGAAGGGCGCCTTCACCGGCGCGGTCTATCCGAAGAAGGGCCTCTTCGAGCTCGCCGACAAGGGCACGATCTTCTTCGACGAGATCGGGAACATCCCGCTCGAGACGCAGGCCAAGCTGCTGCGCGTCATCCAGGAACGCGAGTTCATGCGCCTCGGCGGCGTCGACACGATCAAGGTGGACGTGCGCATCATTGCGGCGACCAATGTCGACCTGCGCGCGATGACGCGCGAGGGACGCTTCCGCGAGGATCTCTACTATCGGCTGAACGTCATCTTCGTGCAGCTTCCCGCGCTCCGCGAGCGCATGGATGACATCCCGCTGCTCGTGCAGCACTTCCTCGACAAGTTCATCGAGGAGAGCCGCAAGCCGGCGATGATTCTCACGCCGGCGGCGATGGACCGGCTGATGTCGTACGACTGGCCCGGCAACGTGCGCGAGCTCGAGAACGTCATCGAGCGGGCCGTCGTCCTCTGCGGCGACCGCGAGATCGACGTGGACCTCATCCCCGATCACGTGAGTGCGAATCCCGTGTTCGAGGCGCCCGACGCCGTCATCCCGCCCGAGGGCATTCACTTCCGCGAAGTCATCATCGGCCACGAGCGGCGCTACATCGAGGCCGCCCTCGAAGCCGCCGGCGGCGTCCAGAAGAAGGCCGCCGAGCTCCTGCACATCAAGGCGACGACGCTGAACGAGATGATCAAGCGCTACGACATCCGCCCGCGTCGGAGAAAGGGCACCGGCGACGCGCGCGACGACGAGACGCTCGAGCCCGAAGGCGCGGGAGAAACGTCGGGGGGATGAAGAGCACTCGTCAAGTTAGAAGTGTGAAGCCAGAAGTAAGGAAGTTGATACCGCGAGGCCCCGAGCGTAGCGAGGGCGCCGAAGCGCCGTAGCGCCGGGGGTGGGGCCCCGGCGCACTGCAAA
>CALFMR010000348.1 GCA_937880585.1 uncultured Acidobacteriota bacterium | reverse complement strand
TGCGCGACCAGTTGGTGTTGCCCGAGAGCGACTACCTCAGGGTGGAGAAGTGCCGCGGCATGAACATCTCGGTGGTGACGACGGCGCGGACCGATGAGGAGGCGCGGCGGTTGCTGCAGCGCCTCGGCATGCCGTTCCGGCAGAACTGACGTTCACTTTTTCGACTGACGAGCGACTATGGCGACGACCGCAAAGACCGTCAAGGACCTGAACCAGCAGCCCAAGTACGCCGTGCGGCACCGGAACCGCTGCCGCCGCTGCGGCCGGCCGCGCGCCTACCTCCGGAAGTTCGCGCTCTGCCGCCTGTGTTTCCGCGAGATGGCGCTGCGCGGCGAGGTCGCCGGCGTCATCAAGAGCAGTTGGTAACGCGTCGGGCGCGTCCGACCGACGACCCGAGTCTGACAGGGACCTTATGACTGATCCGATCGCAGACATGATCACGAGGATTCGCAATGCCGTACACGCGCGTCATCCGCGCGTCGACGTGCCGACGTCGCGGTTCAAGGCCGAGATCGCGCGCATCCTCGCCGAGGAGGGCTACATCGGCGGGTTCAAGCTCGTCGAGGCGGCCGAGGACCGGCCCGCGGTCATCCGCATCACGCTGAAGTACGGTCCGCGCGGCGAGAACGTGATCACCGGGCTCGAGCGCGTGAGCCGCCCCGGCCGCCGCGCCTACGTCGGCCGCAACGACGTGCCGAAGGTGCTCGCCGGTCTCGGCACGAGCATCCTGACGACGTCGCGCGGCGTGATGACGGGCCGTGAGGCGGCGCGCGTCGGCGTCGGCGGCGAGGTGCTCTGCAACATCTGGTAGCGCCGGGTCGCCTGGCGCGTTCCGGTTCCGGGTTCGTGGCTGTGTGGCCCGAGCCCCAGTGAGTGGCATATGTCCCGTATTGGCAGAAAACCGATTCTCGTCCCCAAGGGCGTGAACGTCACCGTGCGGCCCGACGCGGTCGAGGTCAAAGGGCCGAAGGGCACGTTGACGCAGCGCGTGCCGCCGGGCGTCGTCTTCGCGGTCGACAAGGGCGCGCTCGTCGCGAGCCTGGTCCACGCGGATGACCCGACGCAGAAGAAGTTCCATGGCCTCGCGCGCAGCCTCATGGCCAACGCCGTCGAGGGCGTGACCAACGGCTTCAAGCGCGAGCTCGACATCGTCGGCGTCGGGTATCGCGCCGAGGTGAAGGGCAAGCAGGTTCACTTCGCCCTCGGCTACTCGCACCCGGTCGTGTTCGACGTGCCGGCAGGGATCGACGTCGCCGTCGACAAGCAGACGCACCTCACGGTGACGGGCATCGACCGGCAGCTCGTCGGTCAGGTGGCGGCGAACATCCGCGGCCTGCGCCGGCCCGATCCGTACAAGCAGAAGGGCGTGCGGTATACGGGCGAAGTGCTGAAGAAGAAGGTTGGCAAGACCGGCGCGTAACGCGGCCGGCGTGAGCTTCGACAATAGGGACGAGGCGTTATGAAGATTCGAACCACACGGGATCGGCGCGAGCGGATTCGGCTGCGCCAGCGGAAGCGGATCCGCGGCACGGGCGAACGGCCGCGGCTGGCCGTGTTCCGATCGACGGCGCACATCTACGTGCAGGTCATCGACGACCTTGCGGGACGCACGATCGTCTCGGCCGCGAGCACCGAGCCGTCGCTCGGCACGGTGTTCACCGGCACGGTGCGCGGCGGTAACCTCGCGGGCGCCGAGGCGCTCGGCCAGGTGATCGCCGATCGGCTGAAGGCGAAGGGCATCACGCACGTCGTCTTCGACCGCGGCGGCAACCTGTACCATGGGCGCGTCCGGGCCGTGGCCGAGGCCGCGCGCAAGGCCGGGCTCGAGTTCTGATCGGGAGAGTTGAGGGAGATATGAGGCATTCTCGCGAGAAGATCGACCCGTCGGAGCTCGAACTCAAGGACACGGTCGTCTCGATCAGCCGCGTGACGAAGGTCGTCAAGGGCGGCAAGAACCTGAGCTTCAGTGCGCTCGTGGTGATCGGCGACGGGCACGGCGTGGTCGGCTTCGGCATCGGCAAGGCGAAGGAAGTGCCGTCGGCGATCAAGAAGGCGATCGAGTCGGCGAAGAAGGCGCTCGTTCGCGTGCCGATGGCCGGCACGACGATCACACACCCGGTCGTCGGGCGTTTCGGCGCCGGATCGGTGCTGCTCAAGCCGGCGCCTGAAGGCACGGGCATCATCGCCGGCGGCGCGGTCCGCGCCGTCGTCGAGTCGGCCGGGCTGAGCAACGTGCTCACCAAGTCGCTCGGATCGGCCAACGCGCACAACGTCGTGCGCGCGACGTTCGAGGCGCTTTGCCTGTTGAAGGATCCCTCGACCGTGGCGCGGCTGCGCGGCAAGGACCTCGAGGAGCTGGTTGGCGTCAGCGCGCGCTGACGCGGAGACGGTCATGAAGTCATTGAAGCTGACGCAGATTCGCAGCGGGATCGGGTTCGACCGCAAGCAGCGGCTGGCCTTGCGCGGGCTCGGCCTGCGCCGGATGCACCAGACCGTCGAGGTCATCGACACGCCGGCGACGCGCGGACTCATCCTGAAGGTGCGACACTTGGTGACGGTGACCGAGGATCAGGACCGCGCGTAGACGCGCCGGTCCGTCGAGGAGTCGAGACGTTATGTCGTTGAACAACCTGCGGCCGCCCCGCGGTGCCAAGCATGCGAAGAAGCGCGTCGGCCGCGGTCCGGGATCGGGCCACGGCAAGACCGCGTCGCGTGGCAGCAAGGGCGCCAAGTCGCGATCGGGATTCCGCTTCAAGCGGGGGTTCGAGGGCGGCCAGATGCCGCTGCACCGGCGCGTGCCGAAGCGCGGGTTCCACAACCCGTTCCGAGTCGAGTACGCGGTCGTCAATCTCGATCGGCTGGGGGAAGTGTTCGAAGCCGGCACGATCGTGACGCCCGATCTGCTGCGCGAGCGAGGCATCGTGCGCGATCGCGCGAAGCCGATCAAGGTGCTGGGACGCGGCGAGTTGACCAAGGCGCTGACCGTGCACGCGCACCAGTTCAGCGCGTCAGCCGCCGAGAAGATTGCGGCGGCAGGCGGCGCCACGACGGCGCTCGCGGCGGCCGGGACCGAGGCCGGACACGCGGAGTAGTGGTGCCGGCTGCCGGGTGGCGGCCGGGTAAGGGTTGGTCCTTATGGACAGTCTGAAGAACATCTTCGCGATCCCCGAGCTGCGGAAGCGTGTGCTGTTCACCTTCGGCGTGCTGGCGGTCTACCGCGTGGGATCGCACATCACGACGCCGGGGATCAACATCGCTGCGCTGACGCAGCTCACCGAGCAGGCCGCCAACACGATGTTCGGCCTGTACGACATGTTCTCCGGCTACAACCTGTCGCAGAAGACGGTGTACGCGCTCGGCGTCATGCCGTACATCAGCGCGTCGATCATCCTGCAGCTCCTCACGGTCGTTTGGCCGTATCTCGAGCGGCTGTCGAAGGAAGGCGAGCTCGGCCGGCGGAAGATCACGCAGTACACGCGCTACGGGACGATCCTGCTGAGCGTCGTGCAGTCGCTCGGCATCTCCTTCTTCCTCGAGAACGCGGGCCGTGCCGGCGGGCTGCAAATCGTCGACAGCCCCGGCTGGGGCTTCCGGCTGATGACGGTGCTCACGCTCACGACCGGTTCGGTGCTCGTCATGTGGCTCGGCGAGCAGATCACCGAACGCGGCATCGGCAACGGGATGTCGCTGCTCATCTACGCCGGCATCGTCGTGGGCTTGCCGCGCGGCGCGGTGCAGACGTTGTCGCAGTTGCAGGTGGGCGAGATCGGGCCGCTGAAGCTCGTCGTGCTGCTCATCCTGATGGTCGTCGTCGTCGGCGCGGTCGTGTTCATGGAGCGCGGGCATCGGCGCGTGACGGTGCAGTACGCGCGGCGCATGGTCGGCCGGCGCATGCTCGGCGGCGCGAGCACGCACATTCCGTTGAAGGTGAATACGGGCGGCGTCATGCCGGTCATCTTCGCGTCGTCGATCCTGGCGTTTCCGCCGATGATCCGGGCCATGTTCCCGGCCAACGGCATCGTGGACCGGCTCATCACGCAGCTCGGCGTCGGCTATCCGCTCTACACGGTGCTGTATGTCGTGCTCATCATCTTCTTCGCGTACTTCTACACGGCGATCATCTTCAATCCGGATGACGTGGCCGAGAACATGCGGAAGTACGGCGGGTTCGTGCCGGGCATCCGGCCGGGCAAGCGGACGGCCGAGCACATCGACCAGATTCTCGCGCGCGTGACGCTGGCCGGTGCGGTCTATCTGGCGGTGATTGCGCTCCTGCCCGAGCTGTTGCTCCAGGGCTTCAAGGTGGCGCCGATCCCGTTCATCGGCGACCGGCTCGATGCGATTCTGCCGCGGTTCATCACCGAGGGCATGAACGTCCGGTTCTATTTCGGCGGCACCTCGCTGCTCATCATCGTCGGTGTGGCGATGGATACGGTGCAGCAGGTCGAGTCGCAGCTCATCATGCGGCATTACGACGGCTTCATGAAGAAGAGCCGCGTGCGGAGTCGTCGAGGATGACGTCGACGGGCGCGCGGCCGGCGACGGCCGCGGCTGGCCCGCGGCCGGGGGCGAGCCTCCGGCGGGAGTCGAGCGCCGCGCCGCTCGGGCTCGTCATGCTCGGCCCGCCGGGAGCGGGGAAGGGCACGCAGGCCGATCGGCTGGCGAAAGTGCGCGGCGTGCCGCGTGTGTCGACTGGCGACATCCTGCGCGAGGCGAGTTTCGCGGCGACTGAAGCCGGGCAGTCCGCGGCGGCGCTGATGAACGCCGGCCAGCTCGTGAGCGACGACCTGGTCATCGGGCTCGTGCGCGATCGGCTGGCGCAGGCCGACGCGGCGGCCGGGTTCGTGCTCGACGGGTTTCCGCGCACGCTCGCGCAGGCCGAGGCGCTCGACGCGCTCGTCGAGGACCGGCCGCCGGTCGTGGTCGTGGACATCGAGGTGCCGGAAGCGACGCTCGTCCAGCGCCTCACGACGCGCCGGATCTGCCGCCGCTGCGGCACGACGGCCACCGCGGCCGTGGCGGTCTGCGCCGCGTGCGGCGCGCCGCTCGTGCAGCGGAGCGATGACGACCCGGACGTGATTCGCGAGCGGCTCCGCGTCTACGCGCGCGACACGCAGTCGATCGTCGAGTTCTACCGCCGGCGGCCGACGTTTCGGTCCGTCGACGGCGATCAGCCGCAGGATCTCGTGGCGGCCGATATTGCGGCCGCGATTGCGTCGGTGGAAGGGGGACGTCCGTGATCGTGTGCCGGTCCCACGCCGAGATCGAACGGCTGCGCGTGGCGAATCGCATCGTCGCCGACGTGCTGGCCGAGCTCGAAGCGGCCGTGGCGCCCGGCGTGACGACGGCGGACCTCGACGCGCTGGCGGAGCACCTGGTGCGCGAGCGCGGCGCCGAGCCGGCGTTCAAGGGCTATCGCGGATATCCCGCGACGCTGTGCGCGTCGGTGAACGAAGAAGTCGTGCAC
>CALFMR010000347.1 GCA_937880585.1 uncultured Acidobacteriota bacterium | reverse complement strand
AGCACGGCACAGCACCCTTCCCCGCCGAAACCGAGCCGCTGGCAGAATCGGCACAGCGCGAGCAGCGCCGGCGCCGCCACACCAATCGTCGCGTAGGTCGGCAGCGCCCCAATCGCCACCGTCGACACCCCCATCGTCAACAACGCCGCCACGAGCGTGGTCTTGCGGCCGACGCGGTCGCCGAAGTGGCCGAAGAGCGCGGAGCCGATGGGCCGCGCGAAAAAGGCGATCGCAAACGTGGCGAACGACGCGAGGATGGCCGATGCCGGATCGGTCTCGGGGAAGAACAGCCGGGGGAAGACGAGCACGGCGGCGGTGGCGTAGATGTAGAAGTCGAAGAACTCGATCGTCGTGCCGATCAGGCTGGCGAAGAGCACCTGCGCCGGCGAGTTGAGGCGCGGGGCCGAGTCCGTGGTGAGCGCGGCGGCTTCGATGGGATCCATGTCGGTCAGGCCGGCCCATTCTGTCGCGACCGGGAGGCGCGCGCCAAGGGGCTTGGCCCCGGCCAACAGAGCGGCTATGGGGACGGCCGTCGTGGCCGTCGAATGGCCGCGACCATCCGCCCCGCCGCGGCGCCGTCGCGCCGATGCGAGAAAAACAGGTCGGGATGATCGGCCGTGCAGAATCCCGCCAGATACACGGATGACTCGGACACACCGGCATCCACGAGCGAGTCCTTCGCTGCGCGCCACAAGTCGAGACGCCAATGGCCGGGGCCGTCCTCGTCGAACCAGGCCGCGGCATCCGGCGTGGCCGCGAGAAACAGGTCACGGACGCGGTCGTCGACCTGATAGCAGCATGGGCCAATGCTCGGGCCGATAGCCGCGATAAGGTCGCCGGCCGCCACGCCCTCGTCACCCAGCGCTTCAATCGCCGCGTGGACGACACCGGCGGCCATGCCTCGCCATCCAGCGTGAATCGCCGCGACGGCTCTTCCCCGCCGGTCGGCGACGAGGATCGGCACGCAATCGGCGATGCGGACGACGACGGCACAGTCGTCGCGAGCGGAGACGATGGCGTCCGCATCCTGAATTGGCTCTGGCACGAGGTCCGCGTCATTTGAGAGGACGCGGACCGTTCGCCCGTGGACCTGCCGGACGCGCACCACCGCACGCGCCGGCACGTCGAGCGCCTCGGCAATCACACCGTAATCGTCATCTCGCTCAGGACCTGGAAACGAGAGGGGACGCGAGCTGAAGAAGTGCGGCGCGAGCATTTGAAGCGGCTCACACAGGAGCGCGCGCCCCGCGACGCTGTCTGTCCAGACGAAACCCTCGGCAACTGGAGTTGTCATGTTTCTGGGCGTTCGGCGGCGATCAGTTAACCACAGGCGTCATTCGCGAATCCGTCCGTCGATCGCGCCGTGTGCGTCGACTCTGCAATCCCTTCCGTGGCTTCGACTTGCGCGCCTCGGACGTCGTCGTCATCCGTGCGGCCCGTCGTTTGCTCTCTGCTCGTGCGCCGGTGTGGCCGGCGGAGGACGACCAGATGACGATCACATTCACTCCCAATGGCAAGGGTAGCCCGGCTGGCAAGCTGGCCGAGGCAGAGCTGCATTTCTCGGGCGGTCCGCTCGACGGGCTCAAGCTCGTCGGATTCGCGGTGTGGGAACGGCGAGACGGCGGACGCAACGTTACGTTCCCGTCGCGCCAGTACACCACTGCCGGCGAGCGGCGGAGCTACACGCTGCTTCGGCCCATGGACGACAGCGGCGCGCAGGAACGGCTGCGCGACCTCGTGCTCGAGGCCTACAAAGCGCACGAAGCGGAGATGGCGGGAGCCGAAGCGACGGCCTGACCGGACATGCGCCGATCGGCGCTCACGAGTTGGCCGGCGCGGCGGGACCGACGGCGGCGGCGCGCTTGGCGGGCAGCGTCCATTCGGCGCGCTCGCTCTTGCGCCATTCCTCGCGAAAGAGCGTTGATCGATGGCCGCCGTCGATGATCTGCCACGGCAGGAACGGATCGGCCGTGCGGTCGCGGTAGAGGTACGCCTCGGCGTCCAGTCCGGCCGCGGCGACGGCCGCGCGCCAGTCTCCGCCGTTCTGCTCGGCCAGTTCGACGACGTCGGCGACGCGGCGATCGCCAAGGGACAGGAGGCCCTGGTAGTACGAATGGCGCTCCGACTTGATGTTGAAGTACACGTTGTCGATGCCGCTCACGGCGGCGCGCAGGACCTCGGTCTTCCGGTCGATCTCTCGCGCGCGCGTCATGGGCAGCCACTGGAACGTGGTCCCGGGCTTCGGGATGAGCGGGTTGACCGAGGCCACGAGCCGGCCGATGGTGCCGCGCGATCGCGCGTGTTCCACCATGCGGTCGCGGACGGCCAGAGCCAGGTCACGGATGGCGGCGAGATCCTCGTCGGTCTCCGACGGCAGGCCGATCATGAAGTACAGCTTCAGGTTCTCGATCCCCGCGCGGAAGATGACGTCGGCGCGGTCGAGGATCTGCTCGTTGGTCACCGTCTTGTTGATGACGCGGCGCAGCCGATCGGATCCTGTCTCGGGCGCAATCGTGATCGATCGCTCCCCCGCCTGCCGCAGGAGCGAGACGATGGGCTCGGTCAGATCGTCGAGGCGCAGCGAGGCGGGACTGATGCCGTAGCCCATCTCGACGAGCCGCTGCAGAATCAGCTCGATGTCGGGATGGTCGCAGAGCGCGATCGACACGAGGCCGACGCGCGTCGCATGCGGACGGGCCGCTTCGGCGATCTCGAGGATGCGCCGCGTCTCGAACGGCCGCACGGGCAGGTAGTTGTAGCCGGCCCAGCAGAAGCGGCAGAGGTTGGCGCAGCCGCGAACGACCTCGATGAGCAGGCGCGATCCGAATTCCGTCGCCGGCGTGAAGATGCGCGTGGCTGGCGGCTCGATACGGTCGGCGGCTTTGACGGCGGCTTTCCGGACGATCGGCGGTGCGCTGGCTCCAGGCTTCGGCGTGATCGCGGCGACTCGGCCCGGGCCGTCGTAGGTCACGTCGTACCGGCTCGGCACGTAGAACCCGTTCGAGGCAACGAGCCTGTCGAACAACGCCTCGCGGTCGCGGCCCGTCTCGACGAGCGCTTCGATGAGCGCGGGGGTGAGGAGCTCGCCTTCGCCGGCGGCAATCACGTCGGCGAACGGCGCGAGCGGCTCCGGGTTGACGAACGTGACCGCTCCGCCGATGACGATGAGCGGGTCGCGCGGATGACGGCGAGCCGCGCGCGGCTCGATCCCGGCCAGCCGCAGCATCGTCACGACGTTCGTGTAGTCCCATTCGAAGGACACCGAAAACGCGAACACGTCGAACTGGCGGACGAGCGTGCCCGACTCGATCGTGACGAGCGGATCGCGGCGGCCGGCGCTGAGGCCCTGCTTGGGCGGCAGGAACACGCGCTCGCAAACGACGCGGTCGTCGGCGTTGAAGAGCGAGTAGACCGTCTGCAGGCCGAGGTTCGACATGCCGACGAAGTACGTGTTCGGAAACGCGAGTGCCACGCGCAGGCGGCCGCCGTGCGTCTTGCGCACGACGCCGACTTCGGCGGTGGGGTCGGCCGGCACCCCGCGCGCATCGCGCCCGGGCCTCCGGCCACGCGGCGGATGGAGACGAGTGTGGTTCATGAGGTCATCCGCGTGCCGCGCCTCCTCCGGCGCCGCACGTGCGGGGATTGGTACTGGGAAGTGTACCTCGCCCGTCCGTGGGGGCGCAGCCAGGACGCCCGGACGACCTCGGAACGCTCGTGTCTTCTAGCCTTCCCGCTGCCGGAGGAACGCGGGCACGTCGAGCGGTGAGTCTTCGCCGTCGGCGGCAACTGTCGCCAACGCGGGCCGGCGTCCGATCGCCGCCATGTCAAGCACTGGCCGGCGCGCGACGACGACGCGGCTGCTGGCGACGGCGGCAGGACGCTCGGCCGGAGCGGCCGGCTGTTCCTGC
>CALFMR010000346.1 GCA_937880585.1 uncultured Acidobacteriota bacterium | reverse complement strand
CCTGTCCTCATCTGCCCGCGGCCGTCGCCACCGTTCGCAGCAACACCGCGGGGTCGATCGGCTTGCCGAGGTAGTAGTCGAACCCGGCGGCCATTGCGCGCTGGCGATCTTCGACGCGGCCGTAGGCCGTGAGGGCGACGAGCGGCATGCCGCTGAGGTCGCGGCGCGCGCGGACGTGGCGGACGAGGTCGTAGCCGGACGCGTTGGGCATCGCGATGTCGCTCACGATGAGGTGCGGCGGCGCGCCGTCGATCGCCTCGATGGCTTCGGCCACCGACGCGGCCTGCGCGACGTCCGCCCCAGCGTGCGTCAACGTCACGGCCACCAAATCCCGCGCGTCCCGGTCGTCGTCGACGACGAGCGTGCGGACGCCGGTGAGCAGACCTTCGCGCACGACCGTGTCGGCGTAGAGCGGATGCGGCTCGACGACATCGTGCGCCGCGGCACGCGCGAGCGGCAGGCGGACCGTGAACGTCGCGCCCTGCCCGGGACCATCGCTCCAGGCCGTGACCGATCCGCCGTGCAGCTCGACGAGCCGGCGTACGAGCGAGAGGCCGATGCCCAGGCCGCTGTGCGTGCGCGATTCGGATCCCGACGCCTGCCAGAACTGATCGAACACGCGCGGCAGCACGTCGGCCTCGATGCCGATGCCGGTATCGCGGACGCGGATGACGGCCTCGCTGTTTTCGGTCGCGACCGACACGTCGACGCGGCCGCCGGCCGGCGTGAACTTGATCGCGTTGACCAGAATGTTCCAGATGATCTGCTGCAGACGCTCGGGATCCGCGCTGATTTCGATCGCCGAGGTATCGCACACGACGTCGAGCGCGATGCCCTTCGTGTCGGCAGTCGGACGCACCGACTCGACGGCGGCCTCGACGGCCGGCGCGAGCGCGAGGCGCTGCAGCTCGGGGTGCAGACGGCCGGTGATGATGCGTGACATGTCGAGCAGGTCTTCGACGAGCTGCGTCTGCGTCCGCGTGTTGCGCTCGATCACCTCGAGCGCCCGCGCCCGGCCCGACTCGTCGAGCGCACCCGATCGCAGCAGCTTGACCCAGCCGAAGATCGCGTTGAGCGGCGTGCGCAGCTCGTGCGACATGGTCGCGATGAACTCATCCTTGCCGCGGCTGAGCGCCTCGGCCTGACGCCGCGCGGCCTGCTCGCGCTGAAAGGCCGCCGCGCGCTGGCGCTCGGCTTCGCGCCGCGCCGAGACGTCGCGCAGGACGAGCACGAAACCCGCGATGGTCCCGTCGGCGCTCTGGATCGCGGCCGCACTCTGTTCGACGGGCACGTCGCGGCCGGTCCGCGATCGCAGGATGACGTTGGCGCGCCGGTGCGCGACGCCGTGCTCGGTGACGAGGCTCGAGAGCAGCCGCGCGGCGCGCGGCTCGTCGATCTGGAGCACGCGCGCGATGGGCTCGCCCATCGCGTCCGGTGCGGTCCACCCGGTGAGCGCCTGCGCGACGGCGTTGATCATCGTGACGCGGCCGTCGGCGTTCGCCGCGATGACGCCGTCGGCAATGCTTTGGAGCGTGACGCTCAACCGCGCCTCGTGTTCCTCGGTCCGCAGGCGCGCCGCGCGCTCGGCGTCGAGCGCTTCTTCGAGCGCGCCGGCCGCGAGGGCGCGCTGCCGTTCTGCCTCGTCGCGCTCGACGACGCGCGCATCGAGCACGGCCGAGGCCTGACGAATCGCGTCCAGTACGCGCTCGATCTCGACGATGTGCGCGGTCTCGGACGGCATCGCGCGGCCAGCCGCGAGCGCGTGCGCGGCGCCCGACGCGACACGCGTATCTCGCACGATCGTCCGCACGAGGATGACGGCCAGGGCCGCCACCATCGCGAGAATGGCGACGCCCGCCGACACGAGCGCCTGGAACGACGCGCGGATCGGCCCCTCGATGTCGCTCGCGGGAATGCCGACGCCCACGACCCAGCCGGTGAGCGGCGATCGGCGGAACGACGAGTAGGCCGGCGTGCCCTCGAGCATCGCGTTGCGCCAGCTCCCCTCGTCGTGTCCCGACACCGTCTGCACGAACTCGGACGTGTCCAATCGTCCGACGTAGTCCGAGGCGTTCTTGGTGCGCGCCATCACGCGAAAGCGATCGTCCGACAGCGTGATGACGCCGTTGGCCGCGGCCGTCTGCCACTGCAGCAAGCGGCCGACTTGATCGACGCCGATCTCCGCGCCAATGACATACCGTCGGCCTGGCTGGCGTGGGACGGCGACGACGAACAGATAGCCGCGAACGGGATCGTGCAGGAGACCGGAGATGCCGGCGCGGCCGTCGATGGCGGCCTGGCGAAGACAGTCGGTCAGATCGGAGGAGGGCTCGAGCGGCGGCGTGGATCCCGTGTGCACGAGGACGCGGCCGGTCGCGTCGGCGACGAACATGCCGTCCCAGTCCGGATGCGCGGGCAGGAGGTGCGCCGCGATCTCGCTGAACCCGTCGGGGACGCGGTCTTCGAAGATGCCGAGCGCGGTGGCCGTTTGGATCGCGCTGATCGCGCTCTCGACGTACTGGTCGATGGCCACCGACACGGCGCGTGCGGCGGCGAGATTGCGCTGCTCGATGAGCGCGCGCTGCTCACGCCAGGACGACCGCAGCAGCCATCCGGCAAACCCCGCCAGCGGCACGATGCCAATGAGCACCAGGCACGCCAGGATCGAGCTGAGCCGGACTTGACGAGAGGCCAACGAACGCCTCCGTTCTGTGTCTAGAGCCTTGGCAACTTCGAACTTCGAGCTCTGAACTTCGAAATTTCGAACCCTGCGCCAAGGCAACGGCAATCGAGCCGCAACGGGCGATTTTAGCCGATCCCGGCGAGGCCGGCCCGGTAGCATGAGGCATGCCCCTCTCCGCCGCCGGGCGCGTGCCGCGGGCCACGTACCGCCTGCAGCTTCACCGCGCGTTCACCTTCGACGACGCGGCGGCGTTGGCGCCGTATCTGGCCGGGCTCGGCGTCGATACCGTGTATCTCTCGCCGATCCTGCTCTCGGCGCCCGGCAGCCTGCACGGTTACGACGTCAACGACTACCGCCGGCTCGATGCCGATCTCGGCGGCCGCGAAGGCTTCGATCGTTTGTCGGCGCGTCTCCGCGAATCCGGCCTCGGCGTGCTGCTCGACTTCGTGCCGAACCACATGGGCATCGACGGGCCATTCAACCGCTGGTGGCGCGACGTACTCGAGTCGGGCCGCGCGTCGCCGCACGCGCGGTTCTTCGACATCTTCTGGAACAGCCCGCGCGATGGTCGCATCCATCTTCCGCTGCTCGAAGATCACTACGGCCGCGTGCTCGAAGCGGGCAAGCTCCGTACGGCCTATCTCGACGCCGAGCTCGTCGTCGCGTACGGCCAGACGACGTTTCCGCTGAATCTCGCGACGTACATCGCAGTGCTCGCGCCCGTCGCGCAGCATGCGGCGATCGACGCCGACACACGCGACAGTCTGACGACGTGGCTTCGTGCCGCATCGACCCTCGCCGGGCGCCCCACACGCCGGCGGCGCCGGCACACGGCCGCGCGGGCGAGGCGCCTCACGGCGCTCAAAACGTCGCTCGCGACGCTCGTCCACTCGCGCGCGGATTTGCGGCACGCGATCGACACGCGGCTGACGGCAATCAACGGCACGCCCGGCGATCCGGCGACCTTCGACGAGCTCGACGCGTTGCTCGACCAGCAGCACTACCGGCTGGCGCGCTGGCAGACGGGCGCGCACGAGTCGACCTATCGTCGTTTCTTCACGATCGACTCGCTCGTCGGTCTGCGCATGGAACATCGCGAGGTTTTTCGCGACAGCCATGCGCTCGTCGCCGAGCTCCTCGCGCACGGCGACGTTCACGGCCTGCGTATCGATCACATCGACGGACTCTGGGATCCGGATCAATATCTCGATCGTCTGCAGACGCTCGCGCGCCGCGTCGCCCCGAGTCTTTCGCCGCTCTACGTCGTCGTCGAAAAGATTTTCGCGGGCGACGAACGGCTGCCGGCCGGATGGCGCACGCACGGGACCACGGGCTACGACTTCATTCGCGATCTCGCGGGACTCTTCGTGGATCCCGCCGCTGAAGAGACATTCAGCCGCCTGTTTGCCGACCTCACGGGACGTCGGGGATCGTTCCAGGCCGAGGCGCTTGCCGCCAAACAGGCGCTGCTCGACGACGCGTTGTCGAATACGGCGACGATCCTGGCGGCGCGCCTCGCCGAGCTCGTCCAGCAGGATCGACGATGGCGCGATCTATCTGAGCACGAGCTACGGGTGGCCGTGCGCGAGATCGTCGCGCACCTGCGCGTCTACCGGACGTACCGTCGCATCGAGGAGCCCGTTGCGCCAGCCGATCGGGCCGCTATCGATGCGGCTGCCGCGCGTGCCGTTCGACGGCATCCGCTCGCGAACGCCGAGGTCATCGGTTTCGTGCGTGACGCGCTCACGGGCGACTATCCGCCGGCCGAAGCGGCGCGCGAGTATCGCGACGCGGTCGCGCGCTGGGCACTGACCGTGCAGCAGCACACGGGCGCGGTCATGGCGAAGGCCGTCGAGGACACGGCCTTCTACACCTACACGCGCTTCATCGCGCTCAACGAAGTCGGCAGCGATCCCGATCGCTTCGGCGAGGACGTCGACCGCTTCCACGTCCGCGCGGCCGCCCGCGGCGCGGCAACGCCGCATGCGCTCGTCGCGACGATGACGCACGACACGAAGCTCGGCGAGGACACGCGCGCGCGGCTCTACGCGCTCTCCGGGATTCCCACCGAGTGGGACGCGTGGGTGCGCGAGTGGACGACGAGGAACCGTCGTCACAAGACGATCGTCGACGGCGTCGAAGCGCCCGATCCGGCGGAAGAACTGCGTCTCTATCAGGCCATCGTCGGCATCTGGCCGCTCGGCGACGACGGGTCGTTGGGCGATCTCTCCGATCGGCTGAGCGCGTACGCGGCGAAAGCCGCCAACGAAGCGCACGTCCACAGCTCGTGGCAGCAGCCGAACGCCGAATGGATTGCCGCGGTCGAGCGCTTCATCGCCGCCATCCTGCGCGACGACACGCCAGACGGGTTTCTCGCGTCGATTCGGCCGCGCGCGCGGCGTGTGGCCGAGCTCGGCATGACCGTCTCGCTCGCGCAGGTGGCGATCAAGCTGACGGCACCGGGCGTGCCGGACATCTATCAAGGTCAGGAGATCTGGGATTTCTCGCTCGTCGATCCCGACAACCGGCGGCCGGTCGACTACGCGCGCCGGCTCGCACTCGCCGAGGGGCTCGACGCGCGTTCGTGGACGGATCTCCTCGGCGCGTGGGAGGACGGCGCGATCAAGCTTCGGCTCACGCGCGACTTACTCCGACTACGTGCGCGCCGGCCGAGCGTGTTCGGCCGCGGCGAGTACCGGCCACTCGCCGCCCACGGCGTGCATGCAAGCCGCGTCGTCGCTTTCACCCGCGGCGGCCGGCGACGTTACGTCGTCGTCATCGTGCCGAGGTTGGCGGCACCCGTCGGCTGGCCGCCGGTGGGCGCGGCGTGGGACGACACGACGATCGATCTCGGCGGCGGCGCACCACTCACGAACATCCTCACCGACGCGCACGTGCCGGCGACGAACGCGCGGCTCGCAGAGATCTTCGCGGATCTACCGATCGCAGTATTGGAGAGATAGAGTACAATCGCGGCGAAGCCAAGCAGGCGACAACTGACGGTTCCAACGAGGGGCCGTACGACGACGGTCCGTGCGATGGTGCGCACGCGGCCACCGCCCGAGAGGAGGTCCCGTAGCGAATGTCGGGTCCAGTTTCGCAGTTCATCGACGCCCACTTCCGCCACTTCAACGCCGCCACCCTGAAGGACGCCGCTGACGCCTACGTTCGGCACCTCGACCAGTCCGGTTGGATGTTCGTCACGCTCGCCGGTGCGATGAGCACGGCGGAGCTCGGGCTCTCGCTCGCGGACATGATCCGCGCGGGTAAGATTCACGGGATCTGCTGCACCGGCGCCAACCTCGAAGAAGATCTCTTCAACCTCGTCGCGCACCGCCACTACGTGCGCGTCCCGCGCTACCGCGACCTCACGCCTACCGACGAGAAGGCGCTGCTCGATCGGCACCTGAACCGCGTCACCGACACCTGCATTCCCGAAGAAGAGGCCATGCGCCGCATCGAGCGCATCGTCGTCGATCGCTGGACGGCCGCCGACCGCGAGGGTCGCCGCGCGTTTCCGCACGAGTTCCTCTACGAGATCCTGCGCAACGGCAGCCTCGTGCCGCACTACCAGATCGATCCGGCTGCGAGCTGGATGCTCGCCGCCGCGGAGCGCAATCTGCCGCTCTTCGTCCCCGGCTGGGAAGATTCGACGCTCGGCAACGTCTACGCCGGCTTCTGCCTCGAAGGACGCATCACGCAGCCGTCGACGATGCGCAGCGGCGTCGAGTACATGATGGAGCTCATCCGGTGGTACGAGCGGTCGAGCGCCGACCGGTCGATCGGCTTCTTCCAGATCGGCGGCGGCATCGCGGGCGACTTCCCCATCTGCGTCGTGCCGCTCATCGAGCAGGACCTGAAGCGGCCCGTGCGGCTGTGGGGCTACTTCTGCCAGATCAGCGATTCGACGACGAGCTACGGCTCGTACTCGGGCGCGGTGCCGAACGAGAAGATCACGTGGGGCAAGCTCGGCGTCGACACACCGTCCTTCGTCATCGAGTCGGACGCGACGATCGTCGCGCCGTTGATCTTCGCGAAAGTGCTGGGCTGGTAGGGACGGGAATTGCGGTTCGCCTGACTTGAAGGTCTACGCTCCGCATCTCGGAGGACCCGAACGCGAAAGCCGTCCTCTCCCGGCGCTGTCAGTCGGTTCGGCGGTCGCAGCCTCAAGCGCCGCCCTCGGCAACAATAGGTCAGGGCTTAGAAGCCATCTCATAAATCCGAAACACTGAGCGTCTGTTACGATGCGACCGTCCGCGTCGTACCTCGGCCATGGATCTGACCGACGCTCAAGGGGCCGTGCTCGCCCCGACGTTTCGTCCGCACCGGCGGCCCGATGGCCGCGGGCGGCCGTGGACCGATGCGCGAGCCGTGATGAACGGCGTGCTGTGGGTCTTGCGGACCGGCGCCCCGTGGCAGGATCTGCCGACGCGCTACCCGCCGTACCTAACCTGCCATCGTCGTTTTCAACAATGGCAGCGCGCCGGCCGGCTCGACCGGCTCTTACAACGCCTCGCGGAAGACCTCCGCGACCGCGGCAAGATCGATCTGAGCGAAGCCTTCGTCGACGCCACGTTCGCCGGGGCGAAAACAGGGGGCCTGCCATTGGGCCTACTCGCCGCGGCAAAGGGAGCAAAATCATGGCGATCTGCGACCGTCATGGTCTTCCTGTCGCCGTGCACGTGGCCAGCGCTTCACCGCATGAACCCTCCCCTGCTTCCCGCCACCCTCGACGCGCGGTTCCTCCCGGACCTCCCGACGCGCTTGATCGGTGACCGCGGGTATGACAGCGACGCGCTCGACGCGATCATGATGGCCGACTATGGGATCGAGATGATCGCACGGCATCGTCGCGGCCGACGCGTGCCGACCCAGGATGGCCGCCCGCTCCGGCGCACGACACGGCGGTGGAAGATCGAACGCCTCTTCGCCTGGCTCCACAACTCGCGGCGGCTGGTCACGCGGTGGGAACGACATGTCGAGAACTTTCTCGGCCTCTTACACCTCGCGTGCGCGAACATCCTACTTCGCAATTTATGAGATGGCTTCTAGGACGGCACGCTGACAGCCGGCTTGAGCCGGCGCCAACGGCCTTCTTCGCCGAGGCGCAGGTCGTTCAGGTCGAACGAATGTCGGTTCTTCATCATGATCGTCTTGGCGGCGTCAAGGCGCTAACTTCAGCCCCCACGCCACGGTGAAACGTTGGGCGATGCCGGCCGAGATTGCTCACGAACGACCATCCGCAGCGTTCGTCGCAGAAGCGGCGGCGGCTTCCACCTGCCGACGGCGCCTTGCATCATCGAGGCGCCACAGTTCGCGTTGCGTGCGCCAGATGAGTGCAGCGAGCACGACGATGGAGACCGCGATGGCGTAGGGAATGACGGCTAGCATGTAGGTGCGGCCGGTGACGACGAGCCAGGTGTTGAGTGCGATGAACAGCAACCGCACCTCGATGGGTCCAACGCCGCCGTAGCTGATTTGCAGCTCACCGGTCATGGCACGCGCGAGGAACGAGCTGACCATGAAGCCGCCAGCCACGGCCAAGGCGATGACCATCAGATGGCGCAGCGATGACGGCAGGAGCATCGCGTACACGCCCAGCAGCGCGCACAAAAACACATAGTCGAGCAAATGGTCCATGTAATAACCCCAGGCGACCAGTCCGGCGTTCCGTGTCTTGCCGACCTTGCCGTCGACGGCGTCAGTCAGATACTGCAGCACGATGAGCGCGGAAATGCCGTAGAGCCACCGAAGATCGCGGCGAGCGAGAATACCCGCGCCAATTACGAGGACCGACCACAGCAGCGTGAGCAGCGTCAGGTGTTGGGAGGCCACCGCTCTCGGCACGAGCGACACGAGGAAGTCGGAGAGCCGTCTCTCCAGCGGACTCAAGAGCGAATGCGAACGCTTGCGATCTTCCATGGGCGTACCTCGGGCATTCGTCCACGATGTGATTGCGGCGGCTGGGGCGGGCAATTATAGTGCCCGGCGGACGCGCTCCTTCGCTACGCTCGGGGGCTCGCGGTGTCTTCGGGATCGATCACCAGCAGCAGTTCCTTCGGTTCTACGGTCTGACCCGGCTGCACGAGTCGGCGCGCGACGCGTCCCGCAACCGGCGCGTAGACGGTGCTCTGCATCTTCATCGCTTCGAGAACGAGCAGCTTCTGGCCGACCGTGACCGTTTGGCCCTGCTCGACGGCGACCGTCGTCACGACGCCGGGCGTGGGCGCGCCGATTTGACCAAGCTGATTGGGATCGGCGACATCGCGCGGCGCGGTCGTTGGCTTCTGCGAGAGATCGGGAACGATCACTTCGCGCGGCTGCCCGTTCAGCTCGAAGAAGACGATGCGCTGGCCGTCAGGGCGGAGCTCGCCGACGGTCAGGAACTTCACGACGATCGTCTTGCCCGGCTCGAGGTCGACGGTGATCTCGTCGCCCGTCTTCATCCCGTAGAGGAATGCCGTCGTCGGCAGCACGCCGAGGTCGCCGTATTTCTGGACCGCGCGCGCGAACTTGAGGAACACGTCGGGATACATGACGTAGCTCAAGACTTCCGTGTCCGACGGCTTGCGGCCAATCTGCCGTTCGATGTCGGCGGTGGTCGCCTCGAAGTCCACGGGCTTCAGCCGCGCACCGGGGCGGCCACGCTGCGGCTTCTGCCGGCCGAGGATCTGCCGCTGCAGCCGCTTCGGCCAGCCACCGTCGGGCTGACCGAGCGATCCAGCGAACATCTCGATGACCGAGTTGGGCAGCGTCAGCCCGTGCCTCGCCCCCTTGGCCTCGAACTCCGCCATCGTCAGGCCGTGCGTGACGAGGAAGATGGCCATGTCGCCGACGACCTTGCTCGACGGCGTGACCTTCACGATGTCGCCGAACGCGCGGTTCACGTCCGCGTAGGCACGTGCGATGTCGCCCCAGCGATCGCCCAGGCCCATGACGTCGGCCTGCGCGCGCAGGTTCGTGTACTGGCCGCCCGGCATCTCGTGCGCGTAGACCTCGGCCGTGCCCGACGGCGGCGCGTTGTCGAACGGCTCGTACTCGGTACGCACGGCCTCCCAGTAGTCGGAGTACGCGTTGAGCGACGGCAGACTGAGGCCGGTCGCGCGCGGCGTGTGCTCGAGGGCGGCGACGATCGAGTTGAGATTCGGCTGGCTCGTCGTGCCGCTCATCGCCGCGACCGCGACGTCCGCGATGTCGACGCCGGCGTCACTCGCCTTGAGCACCGCCGCGGCTTGTACGCCGCTCGTGTCGTGCGTGTGGAAGTGGATCGGGATGTCGACTTCCTGCCGCAGCGCGCGGACGAGCTTCTCGGCAGCGTACGGCCGGCAGAGTCCCGCCATGTCCTTGATGGCGAGAATGTGCGCGCCCATGCGCTCGAGCTCCTTCGCGATACGCACGTAGTAGCGCAGCGGGTACTTGTCGCGCTTCGGGTCGAGGATGTCGCCCGTGTAGCAGACCGCGGCCTCGCACACGCGGCCCGTCTTCTGGACCGCCGCCATCGCCACCTTCATGTTCGGCAGCCAGTTGAGCGAGTCGAACACGCGGAAGATGTCCATGCCGTTCGCGGCCGCCTCGGCGACGAACGCGCGCACGGCGTTGTCCGGATACGCCGTGTAACCGACGGCGTTCGACGCGCGCAAGAGCATCTGGAAGCAGATGTTCGGGATGAGCTCGCGCAGCCGCGTCAGCCGCTTCCACGGATCTTCGCGAAGGAAGCGCATCGACACGTCGAACGTCGCGCCGCCCCACATTTCGAGGCTGTACAGGTGCGGCAGCCGGTGCGCGATGAAGGCGGCAATCGCCGCCATGTCGTACGTGCGCACGCGCGTCGTGAGGAGCGACTGGTGCGCGTCGCGGAGCGTCGTGTCGGTCAGGAGCAAAGGCTTCTGCTTGCGCGTCCACTCGACGAAGCCGTCCGCGCCGAGCTCATCGAGCTTCTGCCGCGTGCCGGCCGGCGGCGCGCCCGATCCGGCTGACGGCACGACCGGCGTCTTCAACCGCGCGGGCTTCGACTTGCCCTTCACCTCGGGATTGCCGTTGACCGTGATCTCGGCGACGTAGGTCAAGAGCTTCGTCGCGCGATCGCGGCGCGGCGTGAACGCGAACAGGCCCGGCGTCTCGTCGATGAACCGCGTCGTCGCGCGGCCCGACTGGAAGAGCGGGTGATTGACGACGTTCTCGAGGAACGGGATGTTGGTCTTGACGCCGCGGATGCGGAACTCGCGCAGCGCGCGGTCCATGCGCCGGCACGCGTCGGTGAAGTCGCGGCCCCACGCCGTGCACTTGACGAGCAGCGAGTCGTAGAACGGACTGATGACCGCGCCGCCGTACGCGGACCCGCCGTCGAGCCTGATGCCGAATCCGGCGGGCGAACGGTACGTGTGGATTTTCCCGTAATCGGGCACGAAGCCGTTCTGCGGATCCTCGGTCGTCACGCGGCACTGGAGCGCGTAGCCGTGCAGCGGCACCTGGTCCTGCGGCGGCAGTCCGATCGTCTCGTCGAAGAGCGAATGCCCCTGCGCGACGAGAATCTGGCAACGCAGGAGATCGACGCCCGTGACGACTTCGGTCACCGTGTGCTCGACCTGGATGCGCGGGTTGACCTCGATGAAGAACCACTCGCCCGTTTCCGAGTCGAGCAGGAACTCGACCGTACCCGCGTTGTAATAACCGGCCTTCTTCACCAGCCGCACCGCGGCATCGCAGATGCCGCGACGAATGTCCGGATCGAGTCCCACGGCGGGCGCCACTTCGACGACCTTCTGATGCCGGCGCTGCACCGAGCAGTCACGCTCGTACAGGTGCAGGACGTGGCCGTGACGGTCGGCGAGGATCTGCACCTCCACGTGCTTCGGCTTGCGGATGTAGCGCTCGAGGAACACCGCGCCATTGCCGAAAGCCGACGCGGCTTCGCGCGTGGCTTCTTCGAAGCGCGGGGCGAGCTCGTCGGCTGATTCGACGACGCGCATCCCGCGGCCGCCGCCGCCGAAGGCGGCCTTGATGATGAGCGGATACCCGATGTCGCGCGCCGCGCGCCGCGCCTCGGTCAGGCCGTTGAGCGCGTGCTCGACGCCAGGCACGATCGGCACGCCTGCGCGGAGCGCCAGCGCGCGCGCTTTCGTCTTGTCGCCGAGCAGCTCGAGCAGCTTGGCGCTCGGCCCGACGAACGTGATGCCCGCCTTCTCGCACGCGCGCGGCAACGCGGGGTTCTCGGACAGAAAACCGTAGCCGGGATGAATCGCGTCGACGCCCTTGGCCTTCGCCAGGGCGACGATGCCGTCGACGTCGAGATACGCCTCGATGGGCCCTTTGCCGGCACCGATTTCGTAGGCCTCGTCCGCCTTGAAGCGGTGGAGGCTCAAGGCATCTTGCTTCGGAAAGATCGCAACCGTGCGCAGGCCGAGCTCGGTGGCCGCACGCATGATCCGGATGGCGATTTCACCGCGATTCAGGGCGAGGAGTTTCTGCATCGAACGTCCGTCTATCTGTCACTGGGCCCGGGACCCGGCCGAGCCCACAAGAAATATCATGCTACCCTCCACGCGTCAGCCACCCGGCGCTCCGATGGCGGCAGCCACCACAGGTCTGCCGTAGGGCGCCGCCCGGTGGCGTCGCTTCGACCCGATCCGCCGGGTTCGTTTCCCTGGTCGTCCTCCGGACGAACATGGCTGAATCGAAGCGCCCGGCGCATCGTATCGCTCCCAACTCATTTTCCGTGTCTGTACGCCTCGGGAAGCCGCGTCGGCCTCGCGCTATCTGGCGCCGCCCGACCCGGCGCGCGTGTCTCGCGTCGCTGCTACTCGTTGCCGCGATCGCTGTGGTGCGCGCCCACGACGCCGCGCAGACGCGAGCGTCTGCCCCGACGTCTTCGGCTGTCGTGGGCGTGGTCTCGGGCCGCGTGACGGACGAGGCGGGCCGCGCGCTCGCGGGCGTGACCATCCGTCTCACCTGCAGCCGCACGGTCGCGGTCGTCGTGACCTCCGACGCCGGCACGGATCAGATGAACGCGCCCGGACCGTCGCCGTCCACGGCGTCGCTCAGGAACGTCGTCGGCACGAATTGCGTATGGCCGATGGCGCCCGCCCAGGACGACGTCATGCTTTGCGGATCGAGCCCCTCGGCGTCGGCGATCTTCAGGGCCGCCAGGAATTGCCGCCGGCCGTAACCCATGCGCGGCCCGTCGAAGCCGAGCGTCGCCAGGGCCTGAAAGAGATTGTAGGAGCCCTCGTTCTTGCCATAGCCGGACTCGAGCCCCCATATGGCGACCAATATCGTCGCCGGCACGCCATACTGATCTTCCAGCCGCGCCAGCATGGTCGCGTTCGCGGCGATGAGGTCGTTGCCGTCGGCGAC
>CALFMR010000345.1 GCA_937880585.1 uncultured Acidobacteriota bacterium | reverse complement strand
GATCGCCGACAATAGGCGCGTGACCTCCGTCGGACGAGATGCCGCCGAGTCAGACACCATCGCGCCGGCCACGGCCGCGCGCCAGGCTGCCGCGCCTGACGCGATCGTGCGGGAGTACGAGACGCGTCTGGCCGCGCGCCGCGCAACGCTCGCCGCCCGCGAGCGCGCGTGCTTCCGCGTCAGCAACCTCCGTCTGGTGATTGCCGCGTCCGCGCTCGTCCTCTTCATTGTCGGCGGTCCCTCTCATGCGGCGTGGCTCCTCGTGCCGCTCGCGGCCTTCGTCGCGGCCGCGGCCTGGCACGCGCGGCTGCTGAACGCGCGCGACCGCGCACGATCGGCCGCCGGCTTCTACGAACGCAGCCTCGCGCGCGTGGCGGGGCAGTGGCCCGGCCATGGCCGCGACGGCGCGCGGTTCGCCGACCCGGCGCATCCGTACGCCGCGGACCTGGATCTCTTCGGCCGCGGCAGTCTCTTCGAACTGCTCGCGACGTCGCGCACGAGCGAAGGCGATCGGACGCTGGCTCGCTGGCTGCTCGCGCCCGCCGACCGTCCGACGATCGGCGAGCGGCAGGAGGCCATCCGCGAGCTCGTGCCGCGTCTCGATCTACGCGAAGCCATCGCGGTCATGGGCGACGTCGTCGAGACCGGCGAGCACGTCGACGTCTCGGGGCTGCGCGCGTGGGCGTCGGCTCCCGTCCGGCTGCGCGGTACGTCCGTTCGCCTCGCGCTCGCGGGCCTGGCGACCGCCACGCTCGCCGCGATCATCTGGTGGGGTACGACGGGCGGGTTCGCCGCCGGCCTCGCGTTGCTGCTCGTCATCCAGATTCTCGTCGCGCAGCTGTTCAAGACGCGCGCTCACGAAGTCGCCGAAGCCGTCGAAGAAGCGGCGCACGACCTGGACGTCCTCGTCGGGCTCCTGCGAACCGTCGAGGCCGAAACGTTCACGAGTCCGTTGCTCCGGCGTCTGCAGGGCGCCGTCGCCAACCGTCGTCGGCCGCCATCGCGCGAGCTCGCTCGCCTGTCGACCTGCGCGTCGCTCCTCGCCTCGCGCGAGAACCTGCTGTTCGCGCTGCCAGCCTCGCTCGTGATGTGGACGACGCAGTGGGCGTTCACGGTGGACGCGTGGCGGGCACGCGTGGGACCCGACCTCGTCCAGTGGCTCGACGCGATCGGCGAGCTCGAAGCGTTGCTCGCGCTATCGACGCTGGCCTTCGAGCACCCCGACTACGTCTGGCCGGACGTCGTCGACGCCGCGCCGCTCGTCGTGGCCGACGATCTCGCGCATCCGGCGATGCCGGCCGGTGCCGTGGCCAACGACCTTGCGCTCGGCGACGACCCCGTGCGTCTGTGCATCGTGAGCGGATCGAACATGTCGGGCAAGAGCACGTGGCTCCGCACGATTGGCGCGAACGTCATTCTGGCGCTCGCCGGCGCGCCCGTGCGCGCGTCGCGCTTCCGCTTGTCGCCGGTCGACGTGGGCGCCGCCATCAGCATCCAGGACTCGCTCGCCGACGGGCGGTCGAAATTCTTCACTGAAGTTCGACGTCTCGCGCAGGTCAGCCAACTCGCCGCGGACCGTGACGGCCGCGTGCTCTTCCTCTTCGACGAGATCCTCGGCGGCACGAACTCCCACGACCGCCGCATCGGCGCCGAGGCCGTGCTCGCCAATCTCGTGCGTCGCGGCGCGATCGGACTGGCGACGACACACGACCTCGCGCTCGGCGAGATGGCCGACCGCCTGTCGCCGGCCGCCGTGAACGTCCACTTCGAGGACCAGTTCGGCGCCGACGGCTTGATCTTCGACTACCGCATCCGCCCGGGCGTCGTTCGCACGAGCAACGCGTTGGCGCTGATGCGGTCGGTGGGACTGGATGTCTAAGGGCAGTCAAGTCAGAAGTTAGAAGCCAGAAGCGCGGACTGTTACGATCGACGCGCCGTGCCTCTCGTCGCGATCGACCCGCGCCGCCTTCGTGGTCCCTGGACGGCGGGCTACGTGCTCGAACGTCACCACACCCTGAGCAGCGAGTTCCTCGGACACGACTCGTACGGCCATGCGCAGTTCAACACGAAGCGGAGCGCGCTGGGCGAGCTCGTGTTCCGCCTGAAGAACCGGAGCGACAGGACGACGTTGCCGGATATCGCGGATACCGCCGCCGATTTCGTCAGGAAGCGAAAGCTTCGGATCGACGCCATCGTCCCCGTGCCGCCCTCCCGGCGTCGGGCGTTCCAGCCGGTCGTCGAAATCGCCAAGGCCGTTGCCGATCGCCTCTCGACGCCGGTCCTGAAGGGGGCCGTTACGAAGACGAAGGAGACCCCGCAGCTCAAGGACATCTTCGGCTACGATGAACGTCAGAAGCTTCTGGCTGGTGCGTTTGCCTTCGATCTGAATGTCGTCGAAGGGAGCCGGTTGCTACTAAACGCCGACCTCTATCGGTCGGGCGCCACGGCAGCCGTGGTCGCCCAGGGATTGATTGACGCAGGAACGTCGGCGGTCTACTTTCTGGCCATCACGAAGACTCGGACCAGGGCATGACGAAGGTCTTCATCGCCGGATCGCGCCAGATCACCCGGCTTCCCGCCGAGGTGAAGACCCGTGTCGACGCGATGATCGACAAGGGCTTCCAGATCCTCGTCGGGGACGCCAACGGCGCGGACGAGGCCGTTCAGTCGTACCTGGCCGAAAAGGCGTACCCGAACGTCGTCGTGCACTGCATGGAACGCCACTGCCGGAACAACGTCGGCCAGTGGCCGACGCACGAAGTACCCGGTCCGAAGGGCGCCCGAGGCTTCGACTTCTATTCGGCCAAGGACCGAGTCATGGCCGATGCGGCCGAGTACGGCCTGATGCTCTGGGACGGCAAGAGCAAGGGCACGATCAACAACGTCGTGAACCTCTCCCGCGACCGCAAGCCCGTCGTCGTCTACGTTGCGCCGAAGAAGCAGTTCCTCACCGTGAAGGCGTTCAACGACCTGGGGCGCGTGCTCGCTCAGGGCGATACCGAAGATGTCGAGCGCCTCGTCAGCGCTCTGCATCTCGAGAACCTGCAACACCGGATCGCCGGCTGAAGACACGTGTCGATGGGGCGATCCTCGCCCCACACGGGAGTTGGCCGCCCGACACTTCCACTCAAGATCGAGCAAGCGGACCGTCGCCCCACGCGCCACCATCTGGCGCAAGCAGCCCGCAAGACCATAATGCCTCGCATGCTGAAGACCGCCCTGCGCCGAGCGCTCGATCGATTCGGGTTGGAGCTCGTCAGAAAAGACGCGCCCGGGCGATTCGTCGATCCGTTTGCCGAGATCAAGCATCTGGGGCGGCCGATCCGAATGGTCTTCGCTGTCGGCGCCAACGTCGGCGACGTCACGCTGCGACTCGCGCGCGATCATCCGGCTGCCGTCATCCAC
>CALFMR010000344.1 GCA_937880585.1 uncultured Acidobacteriota bacterium | reverse complement strand
TGACAATCGATATTGGGTATGCGTTTTAAATTCAAAGAGGTTGACAGGCCCGAAGGCGCGCGTGCTGAGGGCGGAGCGATAGTCTGGCCAGGCGTTTGGAGGTGGGGCCCCAACGCGACTTAAAAAAGAAGGCGGCCCCCGTCGTCTCTCTCACGCCGTTTGGAGAACGCGTTGGATCGCCGAGACGATGGCGTCGAATTCCTCGCGCTCGGCGGCGAGATGCTTGCGGCCGTCGCGGGTGAGCGTGTAGTACCGCGCGCGGCGATTGTTTTCGGACGACGCCCACTCCGCGTCGACGTCGCCATTCAGCAGCAGGCGCTGCAGCGCCGGATAGAGCGAGCTTTCACCGACCTGCAGGACGTCACGCGAGATTGTCTTCAGCCGCTGCGCGATCCCGTAGCCGTGCAGCGGTTCGCGCGCGAGCACGCGCAGAATGAGGAGATCGAGCGTGCCGGGCAGGAGATCGGGCGACGTGCGGCTCATGCGAAGCGCTCCTATCGAGAGGCGATGGATCAAGTCTAGGATGCGAATTCGCAGCGGTCAAGCGGACGCAAATTCTCCTATCATGCGGACATGCTTTCGATGACCGCGGGGCCGCTCCGTGCGTGAATCCCTCGACCAGTTGCTGCTCGTGCTGGCCATCGGGTCGGCGGTCGCGATCAGCGCGAAGCGCATCAGCGTGCCGTACAACGTCGCGCTCGTCGTCGTCGGCCTGCTGCTCGTGCTGATGAACGTGCTGCCCGAGACGCCGATGGAGCCCGGCGTCGTGTTGATGGTGTTCCTGCCGATCCTGGTCTTCCAGGGCGCGCTCTCGGCCGACGCGGCCAGCATGCGTCAGACGGCACGGCCCATCCTCGCGCTGGCGCTGCCGGGCGTGGCGATCTCGCTCGTCGTCACGGCGTTCCTGGCCGAGTGGCTCATTCACCTGCCGCTGCCCGTCGCGCTGCTCCTCGGCGCCGTGCTGGCCATCACGGATACGGTCAGTGTGCTGCTCGCCTTCCGCAGCGTGCGCGTGCCGCACCGGCTGGCGGCCATCATGGAAGGCGAGAGCCTGTTCAACGACGGCACGGCGCTCGTGCTCGTGAGCGTTGCGTCGACGGTCGTGATGGCCGGTCACGTCAACGGCCTCGACATCACGCACATGCTGGTCGTCGCCATCATTGCCGGCGCCCTGCTCGGCACGGCGTTCGGCACGCTCGGCGCCATCGTGCTGCGCCGCGCGCCGGACGACCTCACGGCCACCCTCGCCTCGCTCGTCGTCGTTTTCGCGACGTCGCTCGTCGCCGATCACCTCGGCGGCTCGCCGGTCATCGCCGTCGTGCTCGCCGGCGTCCTCGTCGGCCACGAGATGCGCATGCGGCTCGAGCCATCGCGCGTGCTCGCCCTGCAGGGATTCTGGGAAACCGCGGGTTTCGTCCTGAACGTCTGGCTGTTCCTGCTCGTCGGCATGCAACTGCGATCGGACCTGCTGCTGCGCGAGGCCGTGCCGATCCTGCTCGCGGTGGTCGCGCTGCACGCCGGCCGCGCCGTCGCCGTCTACGGCTGCATGGGCGCATTGCGCGCCGTCACC
Source organism: uncultured Acidobacteriota bacterium (assembly GCA_937880585.1). Taxonomy (GTDB): domain Bacteria; phylum Acidobacteriota; class Vicinamibacteria; order Vicinamibacterales; family SCN-69-37; genus CALFMR01. Next base: position 1,450 of record CALFMR010000344.1, on the reverse strand, counting down.
AGAGACGACGTGCCGTGGCGGTGGCAGCACGTGATGGTGTTCGGCAACGTCAAGGGCGCGCTGTCGATGGCCGCGGTGCTCGCGTTGCCCGCGACGATTCCCTATCGCGAGCGTCTCATCGCGATCGTCTTCGGCGTCACGCTCATCACGCTGGTGACGCAAGCGCTCCCCTTCCGCCGTTTTCTCACCGCCATCGGCCTCGCGGGCGGTGCGGGCGGCGAGGCGGCGGACCGGTCCCGAGCGGTCCTCATCGGCGCCCGTCGCGCGCAGACGGAACTCGACGGCCTGCTGGCTTCGGGCCTGCTCTCGCGCCGCGAGCACGCGGAGCGCTGGGCGGCGTTCCAGCGCGACATCATCGACGCCGAGCGGGTGCTGCGCGTTGAGCCCGAGACCGGCGCGGGGGGCGACGTGGCGCTGCACGCCGTGCTGTCGGCGCGCAAGTCGGCCATCCTCGACGCGGCGCGGCGCGGACTCATCACCGAACACACGGCCCGGACCGAGGTCGCCGCCCTCGACGAACAAATCCTCCAGGTCTTTCACATGGAGCACGACGACTGATGAAGATTGTCATTGTCGGCGCCGGCCGCGCCGGACTCGAAGTCGCCACGCACCTCACGCGCATCGGCCACGTCGTCACCGTCATCGACCACGACGCCGCGGTCACGCGTCGCGCCTCGGAACAGTACGGCCTCATCGCGCTCACGGGCGATGCGACGATGGCCGCGATGCTCGAGGAGGCAGACATCGCCCACAGCGATGTCGTTGTCGCCATGCTGCGGCGCGACGCGGACAACCTGGCCGTCGCGCTGCTCGCACGCGCGGCGGGCGTCGATCGCGTCATGGTCCGGATGCGTGACAACGCGTACGGTCCGGTCTACGCCGCGGCCGGCATCGATCGTGTGCTATCGGAGACGGACCTGATCATCGGCGCGGTCGCCACGGCGATCGAGCACGAGGCGATCCGCCACGCGATGCTGCTCGGCAACGGCTCGGCCGTCGCTTTCGAGGTGACGATTCCGGAAGGCAGCGCGGCGGCCGGACGGACGATCAGCGAACTTGCCGCGCTGCCCGGCTTTCCTTCGTCATCGGTCGTCGCGGCGCTCTACCAGGCGGACGGCACGGTCGAGGCGCCACGCGGATCATCCGCGGTGCACGTCGGCACGACCGTGCTGCTCGTCTCACGCACCGACGAAGTCGGCCAGGCGCTGAAGGTTCTGACAGCCAGCTAGTTCTTCCACAGCCATTCGAGCGCCTCGGGCAGCGTCTGCGCCTTGACGCCGCGATCGACGTGCCCGGCGTTTTTCGCGAAGACGAACTGATAGTGATAGCCCTTGGCCGCGAGGGCCTGCGCCATCCGCTCGTTGGCGAGCACCCAGTCGTGCATCCCGTCGCGCATGACGTTCGGGTTGTCGAGATCGCGGTCACCGACCTCCATCCAGATCCGGATCGG
>CALFMR010000343.1 GCA_937880585.1 uncultured Acidobacteriota bacterium | reverse complement strand
AGGCGGACGCGAGCAGGGCCGCGCTCGGGGCGCGTCTCGAGCGGGAGCGTTCCAGGCCTCGCGATGGAGGGGCGGGCCGCGCGGAGGCGTGCCGCAACGACTTCGTCACGCCCACGACGATCCGCGGCGTGTGGCTCCTCTTCGGCGCCGTGGTGTTCGTGCTGCTCATCGCGTGTACGAACGTCGCGAATCTGTTGCTGGCGCGCGGCACGGTGCGGCGCCGCGAGCTCGCGATTCGTGCGTCGCTCGGTGCCTCGCGATGGTCGATCGCCGGTCAGTTGCTCATCGAGACGCTGCTGCTGGCGATCGCCGGCGGCGCGCTCGGCGCCATCCTCGCGTTCGCGATCGTCAAGGCTGTTGTCGCCTTGATGCCGGCCTTCACGCTGCCGTCGGAAACGGAGATCACGCTGAGCGTGCCCGTGCTGCTGTTCGCGCTGGCCGCGTGTACGCTGTCGGGCCTCGTTGCCGGGCTCGTGCCGGCCTGGCAGGCGTCACGAACGAATGCCGCTGACGCCATGAAGGAGGGCGGGCGTACGATCGGCGATCGCCGGCTCGGCCTGCGGCGTGCGCTGGTCGTGGTCGAGTTCGCCCTCGCCTTGACGCTGCTCGCCGGCGGCGGCATGGCCGTCCACGCGCTCGTGCGCCTGATGACCGTCGATCTCGGCTTCCGCGCGGATCACCTGACGACATTCAGGGTTCCCGTCTCGCGAGACCGGCTCGACACGCCCGACAAGACGCGCGCGTTCTACGCGTCGCTGTCGGAGGGCATCGCGGCCGTCCCCGGCGTCAGCGACATGTCCGTCTCGAGCGGTCTGCCCCTGTCCCGAAACTTCCGCCGCCAGTTCGAGGTCGCATCGGCTCGTACGAACGATCCGTCGGCACGTCCGTGGGCCAACGTCAAACTCGTCACGCCGTCCTATCACGCGACGTTCGGCATTCCCATTCGCCAGGGCCGTGCGTTCGCCGACACGGATCGCTCCGGCAGCCGTCCGGTCGCGATCGTCAACGAGACGTTCGTCGCGCAGTTTCTGTCGGACGCGTCGCCGGTTGGACAACACGTTCTGATGTCGCCCGTGACAGCCGGCGCGCCCGGCAGTCCCGACCCGCCACCCGTCGATTGGGAGATCGTCGGTGTGCAGGCGGACACCGCCAATGCCGGCCTCGAACGCCCAACGGCGCCCGAAGTGTTCCTGCCGTTCGGCCAGGATCCATGGGCGGATGCGCTCGTGACCGTGCGCACGCCGGGCGGCCGGGCGATGCCGCGGGCAGCCATCGAAGAGGTCGTCCACCGCATCGATCCGACGCTGCCGATCGCGAATGTCCAGACCATCGAACAGATACTCAGCGCGTCAATGGCCTCCGATCGCTTCTATACCCTGTTCTTCGCCGCCTTCGCTGCCGTGGCGCTGATCCTGGCGGCGGTCGGCATCTACGGCGTCATGTCGTTCACCGTCGCCCAGCGCACGCACGAGATCGGTCTGCGCATGGCGCTCGGCGGCGGCAAGCGGCAAGTGATTGGCCAGCTTCTGCGCGAAGGGATGATGACGGCCGTTGCGGGCACGGCGCTCGGCGCGGTTGGAGCGGTGTTCATCGGCCGGATGCTGCAAGGCGCGATCTACGGCATCGAGCCGTCGAATCCGCTGCCGTTCGTCGTCGTCGCCGTCGTGCTGGTCGCCGCGGCGTTCGTCGCATGTCTGGTCCCGGCGCGACGCGCGGCGTCGGTCGATCCGATGGTGATCCTGCGCCAATCGTGAGACGGCAACCGCGCGCCGTTCACGCGAGGAAGGCGCCGGTGATGACCGGCGCCTTCCTCGGTTCTCACGCGATACGTCCGAAACGCCCGCGCGCGAAGTCGCGCTGCGCTTCCCGGATTTCCTCGACCGTGTTCATCACGAACGGCCCGTAAGCGACGACCGGCTCGTCGATCGGCTCGCCGCTCAGCACGAGCAGCGTCGTGTCGACGCCGGCCGCGAGTGCGACGCCTTCATCACCGCGATCGAGCAGCGCGAGCTGTCCATCGCGAAGCGTCGTCCCTTCCTCGAGCGTGACCGCGCCATGCAGCACGATGACGGCCGCGGTGCGATCCTCGGGCAGGTCCAGCGTCGTCGACGCGCCGCCGCGCAGACGGACGTCCCACACGTCCATCGGCGAGAACGTGTTCGCCGGTCCGTTGTGTCCGCGATAGGCGCCCGCGATGACCCGCACGCGCCCAGCGTCGTCGTCGAGTGCGACATTCGGGATCTGATCGCTCGTGAGCGTCTGATAGCCTGCCGGTGCGTCCTTGTCTTTCGCACGCAGGTTCACCCAGAGCTGCGCCATCTCGAGCGTGCCGCCCTCGCGCGTGAAGCGCTCCGAGTGGAACTCCTCGTGCAGGATGCCGGACGCTGCCGTCATCCACTGCACGTCGCCGGGACCGATGCGTCCGCCCGCGCCGGTCGAATCGCGATGTTCGACTTCGCCGCCATAGACGATGGTGACCGTCTCGAAACCGCGATGAGGATGCTGGCCCACGCCGCGCGGCCGCGTCGCCGGATCGAACGTGGTCGGCGGGGCGTAGTCCAACATCAGAAACGGACTGATGTGGCGGCCGAGCGTCTCCTGCGAGAAGAGCGTGCGCACCGGGAATCCGTCGCCCACCCAGTGCTGACGTGAACCGTTGTAGACGCCGAGAATCGTTCGCATCGGAACCTCGCCTCCTTGCGGGCGGCCATCAATTAGCAGCCACGGTTTGAGGATAGGGCGTCAACGATGGAGCCGGTAGACGGTCAAAGTGGCCATCAGTGTCCCATTCATGGAACGATGAGACAGTCATGCGCGACCTCAACGACCTCTACTACTTCGCGCAGGTCGTCGACCATGGCGGCTTTGCGCCTGCGGGTCGAGCACTTGGCGTGCCCAAGTCGACGCTGAGCCGGCGCGTCGCCCAACTCGAGGCGCGTCTCGGCGTTCGGCTGATCCAGCGGTCGACGCGCCGCTTTCAGGTGACCGACGTTGGACAGGAGTACTACCGGCACGCGGCCGCGATGCTCGTCGAGGCCGACGCCGCCGAGGAAGCCGTCGATCGCACGCGCTCGACGCCGCAGGGCCTCGTCCGGCTGACGTGTCCGTCGTCGATGCTCTACTTCCAGATTGGTGAGATGCTCGCGCGGTTCATGACGACGTATCCGCGCGTGCGGGTTGAGCTCGAGAGCACGAGTCGGCGCGTCGATCTCGTCGCCGAGCACGTGGACGTCGCGATCCGCGTTCAATCAGGACCGCTGCCGCCAGCCGATGTCGCGGTGAGGATTCTGGCGGACCTCGCGTTTCGTCTCGTGGCGCATCCGAGTCTGCTCGAAGGACGGCCGCTCGCTGTCCCCGCAGATTTGCACGACGTGCCGAGCGTCGACGTCGGTCCTCCCGGCCGGCGGCATGAGTGGTGTCTGGAAGGACCGGACGCCGAGACGGCGCTCGTGCCGCACGAGCCGCGTCTCGTCACCGACGACATGGTCGCGTTGCGATTCGCGGCGCTCGCCGGCGTCGGCGTCGCGCAGTTGCCGGCGACTGTGGTGCGCGCCGATCTTCTGGCGGGACGGCTCGTCGAAGTGCTGCCGCGGTGGGCGCCTCGTCGCGAGTTGGTCCACGCGCTGTTTCCGTCGCGGCGCGGCTTGCTGCCCGCGGTCCGGCATCTGCTGGACTTTCTCGCCAGCGAGTTCGCCGCGCTCTGCCGTGTGGAACTGGTGTCCGAAAAAGAGACTGACGCCGAACTTCGGCGTCAGTCTTCATCGCCTTCTGCCTGACCTCGCCTACCGGCTCGGCGCGTCGTTGGCCTTCAAGTCGCCGAGCACGTACTGCATGCCCGCGAGCACGTGCTCGAGGATCGGCGTCATCGCGTAGATGCGCTCGCTGTGGCCGAGTGCTTCGTAGAACACGCGGCCCTGACCTTCGCGCCGGATCCAGCTCAACCCGTAGTCGTGATCGGCGCGCGGATGTTCTTCGAGCGCCTTGTCGGCGTCGCTCATCTTCGAGTAGTCGATGCTCGTGAGCACGTGGACGTTGTCGCGCGACCACGACTTCGCGCCCATCGTGTAGATCTCGTCGTGGACGTCGAACGACCGGCCGTGGAACATCGAGGTCAGCGGGCTCGAGGGGTCGTCGATCTTGACGGTGATTTGCTGCGGATCGAACCAGTGGAACTTGAAATAGCCGCCGATCAGCTTGTTGAAGTCCGGCCAGGTGCCGACCTGCGTGTCCGGCCCCTGCGCGACGGGCGGTGCCGGCGAGGGCTGCGGAACCATCAGCGCGAAGAACGCGAAGTCCGACTGCAGCAGCCGGCCGGATCCGGCGCGATCCAGCGTGCGGAACCAGGCGCCCGTGAGTGCATCCATCTCGGTTCGATCGAGCTTCCCGTCGTGATTGCGATCGCCCTGGTTCAACATGACCGGCGCGAGCGTCGCGCCCGGCGTGAACGATCCGAGCAGCGCGCCGATGCCGCCACCCGGCGCGGGCGGCGTGCTGTCCTCGTGATACGAATCGGTCGCCGCGTGAATACCCGCCAGGCCCTTGCCGCCGCGGACGAAGTCGAGCAGCGCTTTCCGCCGCTCGGCCGTCGCCGCGGCATCGTTCGGATCGTCCAGGAACGCCCCCGTCGTGCTCGCCAGGAACACGGCGTCGTACTGCGCGAGGTTGGCCGCCGTGATGTCCGCCGGGTCATACGTGATCGTCGTCGTCCACGCGCCGGTCTTCGTGCCGAGCGCCTCGATGGTCTTCGCGGCGAGCGGGATGGTCGAGTGGACGAAGCCCGCGGCGTGCGCGAGCACGAGCACTTTGCGCGGACGAAGCGGCGTCGCGGGCGCGTGGTCGGGCAGCGCACTCATCATCGCGGCGACCGTGGCCGGATCCGCCGTCTCGGGCTGCGCGCCGTTGCCGCCCATGTTGAATGCCGAGGCGAGTGCCGACATCGGCATCGCGGCGTTGAGTGCAGTCGTCAAGGCCGCGCTGTCAACGGCGCCGCTGCCCGCCGTGTCCGCGGCGGCCAGCCATCGATCGCCCGCGGCCGTCAGTTCAGCGCTCGTCAGGGCGCCGTCTTTGTTGGTGTCGGCGTTGAGAAAGACGAGCGTCGACGACAGGAGCCCGCCGAGGCTCGCGCTCGTGCCGAGCGGCAGTGTCGCGGACGCTTGTCGGGCGGCAACGGCATGGTGAGAGGCGAGCCCGACCGCGAACGTTGCGGCGGCAACCGAGGCGACGAGTCGTGACGACGGCATGGCAGATCCTTTCCGGCGGACGCAGCGTCGAGCCATCTCCGCGCGTGCGCCGATATTACCGGGCCGCGCGCGTGGAACGCCAATGCCGCACCACGAGGGCCGTGCGAGGCGTCACCGCAGCAGCGCGTCCTCGAGCGTGTCGGCGAAGGTCTGCGCCTGATGCACTTGATCGATCGTCGCGAAGCAGTCGAACGCGGTCGCGGTCACCGCGGCAGCGCGCTTTTCGAGAACTGCTGTCAGCACGCGCGGCAGCACGGGACATTCACTCAAGAGGCCGAGCAGAGACGCCCAGATGGGCAGGTCCAGTGTGCTGACGACGTCCAGCGTGTCCTGGACACGCCAGGGCGCGCCGTCCGTCGTGTGGCGATCGAGCGCGCGGGCGAGCGTGGCGAGGTCGCGTTCCGTGGTCGGATCGACGCTGCGGACGTTCTTCAGCACCGCGGCGAGCCGGCGCGCGACGTACAGGCTCACGCTCTCGTAGAGATACGTCCAGCCGGTCTCGAACAGTGCGACGAGATCGCGATCGCGCAGCAGGTCGTTGCGATAGGCCGCACGATCGAGAAGGCCGGCATCACCCGACCCGTCACGACCGCATTCGACGTCGATTCCGAGATCGCAGGCGCCCATGACGGCACGTCCAGCCTCTTCGACGGTCATCGGGCGGTTGTACAGCGAGCAGCCAGCCGCCAGCGCGTTCACGAGGAACGCCAGCTCCTCCGCGCGTGCGGCATGCACGGTCGGGTCGGTTGCCGGCGCGCGCACGTACGCCGCCGCGATCGTGTTTCTCGGCTTGGCCGCGCCGGGCGGGGTCGGACGCGCGTGGCGCGCGAGCTCCAGAAAGGCGCGCGCGTCGTTGGCCGTGACGTAGCCCTGATCGGCGCGTCGATCTTCGCGCGCAATCGCGGCGTCGTGCAGCATCTGCTCCGGCTCGAGCAGCAGCGCGTCGAGCTCGTCGTCTTCCGGCGTCGAGTTCGAAAGCGCACGACATCCGCGCAGGATCGCGTGGAAGCCGTCAGCATTCTCCGACTCGAGCGCGAGGAACAAATGGACGATGGCGTCCCAGACGTCCGTGTCTCGACCGCGTACGAGATAGCCGCCGATCTCGGCTTCGAGGTCGTCCGGCACGCGCACGGCGGCTTCGTCGTCGCTGGATGCGGTCGGAAGAAAGATGGCCGGGTCGCTCACACGAACGTGCTGCGAGAGGCCGGCGACGACGAGGTCGCGGTCGAGTGAGGTGAGTAGACGCGCGGCGGATGCGGCGTCGATGTCCGCCAGCACCTCGAGCCAGGCGCCGAACCGTTCGGCGTCAAACGCGTCGTCGCGCTCCGGGAGTGTTTGCCAGAGGTCCAGGTCGAGGACGGCCGTGACCTGATCCGGCGTGGCCGCGGCCAAGAGCGGGCCGCAGGCATCGAGGCCGTTCGTGCGAATCAGGTGATGGAGCGACTCGGGCGCGAGGCGCGCGACGAGCTGCGGCAGGTCTGGCGAGTCGAGCAGGCGAGCCAGACGATCAGCCAGTCGATCGCGGAGATGAACGACGGCGCGATGCGAGCGATCGTGTTTCGACATGGGCCGCCGATGATACGGTCACCGGCGGCCCAGAAACAGTCTTGAAATGAAGCGTGCGTCTTCCGATACTGATAGTGGGGACGCCGGACTACTTCGGCGTCACGCGGAACAGCCCGCCCGGATTCGCATCCTCCAACATCCAGATCGCGCCATCGGGCGCGACTTCCACGTCGCGAATGCGATGGTCGACCTTCCAGCGGTCGGTCGGCGTCGCGCCGCCCTTGCCGTCGAAGGTGATGCGGTTGAGCGTCTGTGATGCCATGCCGCCAATCAGCGCTGATCCGTTCCAGTTCGGGAACATCGCGCCTTTGTAGAACGTGAGGCTGCCCGGAGCGATGACCGGCGCCCAGTAGATCACCGGCTTGGTGAGATCCGACCGGGTATCCGGACTCGGAATGGGCACGCCGTCGTAATTCACGCCATACGAGACGAGCGGCCAGCCGTAGTTCTTGCCGCGCTCGATGAGGTTCAGTTCATCGCCGCCGCGCGGACCGTGCTCGACTTCCCAGAGTCGGCCGTCGGGTCCGAACGCGAGACCGTACGGCGTCCGATGTCCGGTCGACCACACCTCGGACGGTGTCAGATTCGGCGTGGGGAATGTGTAGGTGCTGACGACGGGCGCCGTCTTGGCGGCTTCGGCGTCACGCGGCGGATCGATGAGCGTCACGCTCGTCGCTCCGGTCTTGCCGGCCATCGGGTTGCCGGGCGCGGGCTTGCCGTCGAGCGTCAGACGCAGGATCTTGCCAAGTTCCTGATCCGGATCCTGCGCGACCGTGAAGCGCTGGCGATCGCCGACCGTCAAGAACAGATACTGCCCGTCGGGCGAGAACGCGATCTGCGCGCCGAACTGACCGCCCTTGCCTTTCGGCATCTTGTGCCAAAGCCACTGCCGTCCGTCGAGTCGCGCCGTGGGTGTGGCGGCCTTGTCATCCATCACGAGCTGCGCGCGCGCGAGCGCCAGGCTCGACCCGCCGTCACCCGGCTCCGAGTAGGTGAGATAGACGCTGTGGTCGGTGGCGTAGTGAGGCGAAAGAAAGACGCCGAGCATGCCGCCTTGCCCTTCGTGCAGGACGGCCGGCACGTTGGTGACCGGCGTCTTCGCGCCTTGCTGCGTCACCAGCCAGAGCGCGCCGACTTTCTCCGTGATGAGCATGCGCCCGTCAGGTAGAAATGCGATGCGCCAGGGCAGATTGAACGTCGTCACCTGCGTCATCGTGAACGGCATGGTCGGTTCCGGCGTCTGGTTGCCCGCATTGACCTGGGCCTGTGCCGTGGTCGCCGCGAGCGCCAGGAGCAGAGCCGCATTCACAAGCGTTTTCATGAGTCCTCTCCCTGGGGATGGTAAGCAATAAGCGTATGCCACTCGGCCGGCCGCGCACCAGCGGCCGAAGCCGTCAGTGGCCCGCTGCGAGGTGAACCTGCACCCAGACGAGCTTCATCGGCTTGACGTGCTCGTCCTTGGGCGGCTTCGGCCCGCGCGTGGGCACCATTGGACCGAAATAGCCACCATACGGAACGATGACGTACGGGTCGGTCGACCTCGGGTTGTCAATCCCGCTGTG